>NZ_CEXWTU010000071.1:20202-20848 GCF_982758155.1 Marinagarivorans sp.
GTCCTTGCCGACTCGTGTTATGCCGGCGGCTTGGGGGCAGAGCAAAGTTCATTATTGTTTGGCCTAGGCGGCGGTAACTTCAACGAAGCCGTGATTAAATCAGGCTTAAGCAAGCGTGCGCGCGTAGTGATTTCCTCGGGTGGTAACAAACCCGTTTTAGATGGCACCGCGCAACACAACTCAATCTTTACAAAAGCCCTAGTTGACGCCTTAGAAAGTAATGACACGCTACTTAAAGACAGTGATTTATTTTCGCATCTAGCCATCAACATCGGTGATGTAAGCACCAGACTGAAAATGCCGCAAACCCCCGAAATGCGCCCTATTCGTGAAGCCGGCCACGAAGGCGGTACCTTTTACTTTTTGCCGCAGCAAAGCACGCTTTAATCAATCGAAATCAAATGGTATGGACCTCATCACACCCCATACCATTTGATTTGCGCTCGGCACTTCCCTCTATCGTCCCGTCGCGATAGAATCCCACCGTTTGTACATCCAAAAACGCAATTTAATGTGTACAGCAATGCATACCGCTAAAACACCAAAGGATAGGTCGCCTGGCTGGTAAAGTTACACTTATGAGTGCTTAGCAACACGCAAGCACAATCATTGAAGGTAAAAGGACTCACAGTGTTTGAACTTCAGG
>NZ_CEXWTU010000072.1:0-20836 GCF_982758155.1 Marinagarivorans sp.
TGCTCAAAGCGTTACATGCCTAGGCATGCGCCCCTTTAAGCGCCTCGATAAGAAAACCGATCGATAACTGCTCCATGCGTTATTCTAATAACCTGCCTCCCTGCAGGCCCTCTTCGCCTAATTGGATAAACTATTATTACCTCGCCCCTAAGGTAAAAAATACTGTCATGTCTTTTGTTTTTTTAATTGTCTTTTTTAATCGCTGATATTTTTAATTTTGTGATGCGTCGATGCTTTATCGTGACTAAGCCGATATTTAAGTCGCCGTGATCATTCCCTGCATAGTACTTCTTGGCTTTGCGTGTTGATTTGTTACGCGTCTGTTTGTTGTCACTATTTCAAGCCGAAAGCTCTCAAAAATGCTTTTTCCTGCTTGGATACCCCTTTGTATTTTGTGACTTGGCTAAAGCCGCCTGCAAGGCCTTTGCCGTAGTATCACGCGCACAATATAAGGCTAAAAAGCCAATTCTAACGGGTAATATCAGGAGCTAACGTATGTTAAGCAAAATGGGAGAGGGCGCTGGGGTCCTCGAGAATAAAGGAAGCCGGCAGCAGGGTTATCGCCGCTGGATGGGAGTGTTATTGGCCGCAGGGTTAATGACCGGTTGTGTCGGAACACAGACAACATCTTCAAGCGATGGTGGGGCGAATTCGTCGGCCTCGGTTATGTCAATGTCGTCGAGTAATAGTTCGTCAAGTCAGAGCACTGTACTGAATGGCGAGCAAACGTATAGCGAGAATTGTTCGGCTTGTCACGGCGATTTTGATGGTGGAGTTTCTGATGGCTCGGTATCGGTTATTGATGTTAATAACTTCCAGTTTGATACTAAATTTAACGGTGTATATGCCGAAACAGTTGCTGGTTTAGCGCAATATATTGTGGATCAGATGCCGCCGCCTCCATCTAGTCCCACTTCGTGTGGAAATGATTGCGCGCAAGTTGTTGGGCAGTATTTGTGGTCTTTGCGTGGATCAAGCACGGTTAGTAACTTTTCCGCCTTTATGGCGAACGCCGATACAGGTAAAACCATTTTTGAAAATACGTGTACTGGTAGCAATTGCCACGGAACCGAAGGGCGAGGTCAAAATGCGGTCAACTTTGCGGGTTACCAGTCGGCGAGTGATTTCCATGTTTACATTGAGCCTCGCATGCCTAAAGCGGATCCCGCTGAGTGTAAGGAACAATGTTCAGCGGATGTTTCTGCGTATTTGTGGAGTGTGCGCCCCGTCGAAACATCGTGTTCGAGCGATACCGATATTTTATTTGCCCAGCGTGCATTACCCCTGTTAACGCCTTTACAGTATAAATATTCTATTCAAGATATTTTCCTGTCATTTTCTGCGAATGCGGTTGTTCCGGAAAATTATCTTAAAGCCCCGGATGCTAACTACGTTGGTTCATTCCCGCATACGTTAAAAAAACAAGTGTCGGAAGATGGCTCGGCTAAGCAGTTGTTTGATAATGCCGTCGCCATTGCGGATTGGAATAACTTACCCAGCAATGAATTTGTGAGCTGCTCGACGAATACAGCCGCTGCATGCGCCAGTGAATTTATTGATGGTTTTGCGCGAATGGCATTTCGTCGTCCATTAAAAACACAGGCAGCAGCCGGTGAAGATTTTAGTGAGGTCGAGTATTTCAATCGTATCTTCCAAGAGGCGCCTACCGTCGCCGAGGGCATTAAGTGGGCAGTTGTTGGTGCTTTAAATTCACCGCAGTTTTTATATCGCTCTGAATTAGGTATGAAAGTCAGCGAAGCGATTAATGATCCCTTCTTTAATGGCGATGGAGGTGGTTCCAATGCGAGCGCTAATCCGAATGATTATGAAGTGGTGGGTAATGCGGTTCGTATTAATGGCGTTGACTTCACGACAAAAGAAGCTGAAGCCGGTGGCGGTGTGGGTGCAGTAAGCCCGGATGCGAATACCACCTTTAAGTTATACACCAATGGTTCTTTGAAACATTCGCTAAGCGCGGCTTCGCCATCATTATTAACTGTGCGTGTACGCGGTAATGATTTTAATGGTGTATGGCCGGACATGAACGTCTCGTTTAACGGTGAGCTGCTGGGTTCACATACTGTTGAATCGCCTAATTACGCGAATGATTATCAGGATTTCACGTATGTGGTTTTGGGTATGGCGGGTGCTGGTGAATTACAGATTTATTTTGGTAACGATGCTGGCGCGACAGGTGCTATGGGCGAGCCCGGCACCGATGTTGATTTGCACGTTGCCTACGCCGAAATATCCGCGGCGCAATTAATTGCACAGAACGATGGCGATACGGAGGGTAGCTTTAGTGATGACCTGGCAAGTTTAGCGTCTGATAGTGGTGCTTATGTTCTCGATGCTTACGAATATGCGGCGGCCTTAAGTTACATGATTACTGGCAGTACACCCGACCAAGCCTTATTGGCGGCTGCGGCAAACGGCAGTTTGAATGCGCGCGCTGGTGTTGAGACTCAAATCGATCGATTGTTTGCTAGTTCACGCGCTGAGCGCCATATGAAGGATTTTGTTGGTTTGTGGATGCAAAATCAGGATATTGATAAAAACAAGGCGCTCGAAGCCTTAGATGCTGATATTGATTTGCGTGACTTAATGCTTGAAGAGTTACAAGAGTTCTTTTGGTACATAGTCAGTAATGCTGATGTGCCCTTCTCTGATTTTTATGCTGCCGACTATACCTTTTTAAATAAGCGTTTAGCTGAGCATTACAGTATTCCGTGGAGTGGCACGAATGAGTCTGAATTTGTTAAAACAACATTGCCGGCTAATCAAAAACGGGGCGGTATTGTAACCATGGGTGCCTTCTTGGCGGCCCATGCGCACAACGAAGGGTCGGCACCTATTTTTCGTGGCGTGCATGTTAGGGAAGATTTGTTGTGTCATCACATTATTCCACCAGGTTCAATCGATGAGGAGCCGGGAATTCGTGATCAAAAGCAAGTGCTGGCCGATGCGGCTAAAGCGGATGGCAGTTTAACCACCCGACGTTACTTTGAGATCGCGACTTTGTCTGAAGGTCCGAATGATGGTTGTGGTATCTGTCATTACTATGACATCAATCCTGTTGGGGCCACCATGGAGGATTTCGATGGATTTGGTCGCTATCGCACCGAACAACTTCCCGAGGGTGCTGATATAAGTGCAGCCTTAGTCGCGGTAGATGCGACGTCTGGCGGTTTGGATAAAGACACCAGTGAAGGTATTCGGGGACTGGAAGACTTCAAAAATTATGATCAAACTTCTGTGCCAATTAATGGTGCGCGAGAATTATCGTTGTCGTTAAGTCAAACAGACGCTGTTCAATCGTGCTTTGTGGAAAAAGTCTTCCGCTCGGCATTGAGTCGCCCTATTAAAAATACCGCGATAGATACTAATAACGTCAGCACGGATGTGGTTTTAAACGAGTTCGAAGCCGAAAGTTTTGCTTGCGCAAACGATCAGTTGAAACGTGTTTTTTCCGCCTCGGGGCAAGATCCTAAGATTCTCTTTAGAGAGCTGGGCAACCTGAGTCTTATGCGTTTCCGCCGTCAATAATAAGGTTGCGCTAGCTTGCTTGCGGGCTAGTGCTCGAACTTGGATAAAACTTTAGAGAGAATTTTATGAGATTTATTAAAAACACTATTGAGCGCAAAGCTAATAAAGAGCGTCGACAATTTTTAGATCTAATAGCTCGTGCAGGTGTATCGACTTCGCTATTAAAAGCATCCCCTTTAGTTATGGGGTTATTTGCCGCGCGTTACAGTGAGGCCCAAGGTAATAATGAAAAGCGCGTGGTATTTTTGTATCAGCCGGATGGCTCTCCTCCTGGTTTATGGAAGCCAAGCGGCAGTACTATGAATGTCGCGACGAGTGCTTATGGCAGCGGTAATGCTGCGGACGGTATTGTTGGTTATAACGTTTCAGAATATTGTCGATTTTATGAGTTAGACAATGTTTTTGCGGGGCACGGTGAAATATTTAAAGCGCTGGGCCATAACACCTATGCCAGCGCTATTGGTAATACCTTAGATACGCAACTTGCAAAATCTAATGGCTTTACCAGTAATTTTTCAATTCTTCGTGCGTCTGCTCACCGTAGTGAGGGCGAGGGCGGCTTCTCTGTTGAGAATGGTGGGGTTTCTAGTTTTACTGAAGGTGCACGTGAAGTCTTTGATTTGGCGTTTAATGGCGCATCAGTTGTGGCGGGCGATAATACGTATAAGCGGGTGTTCGAAATGAATGCAGCTGCGCTGACTAGCATTAAAGGTAAATTAGGTGCCGAAGAAATAAGCCGAATGGATGAGCATTTAAATGCACTAGAGAAAATTGAAACTAGTTTAGAAAATGCTTCAACGGATACCCCTGACGATGCCTGTGAAGTTCGTACTATTGGTGCGAACTCGGATGATATTGTTGAGCACGGAAAAACATTAGCCGATGTTATTGTCGCTGCATTAAAGTGTGGTTTAACCAATGTGGCATCAATAATGTTGTCGGATACGCAGTGCGGCTGGGGCCTAAGCGCCGACGCGCAGCAGCGTATGAATATTAGTTCAGGTATTAGCGTATCGGATTTTCACTCGGCTAACCACGGTGGCACAGGTGATAACCACAAAATGGATCAAGCGCGTATGCTGGCGTATATAAGCCAGGTGCCTGCATATTTGCTGTCACGCTTGGCTGTAGAGACCGATGCCACCGGCGTCCCCCTCATCGATTCAACGCTATTTGTACAGTTTAGTGAAATGGGTTACGGCAACAATCATAGCCCGTCGGGAACACCTTGGATATTAGCTTCTGGCGCACCGATGCGTTCCAACTTCGGTTCCTACGGTGGTAATACTGCATTGTGTAAAGATATTCCGGGCATTGCTGGTTTGCGGGGGAATACCATCGGCGATATTGTGTAAGAGGCGAGGATACAAACAGTTAGCGGAAGAAAATTGTTTTCTTGTTTCATTCGTCATTGAACAAAAAGCGGCCTTCTAGCGGGGGCCGCTTTTTTATGGGCGGCTGCGTATGAATTTCGCGGGTCATGATTAATGGCTGGCTTGTTGTGCGCTATTTTTTAAATGTATGGCCGGAAAACGAAAAAGGCCGTCACTGATGTGACGGCCTTTTTATGTTTGGCTCCGCTTGCTGGACTCGAACCAGCGACCCAATGATTAACAGTCATTTGCTCTACCAGCTGAGCTAAAGCGGAATTGATTTCTTGCTGAAGTAGTGGTGGACTCTACATTGCCTTTTTCTTCAAAAGGTTGTCACCACGAAGGTCACGTACTGTGACGCTCTCTGTTGAATCAACTCTTTTATATTCCCACAAATAAGCGGAAAAAGAATTGGTAGGACCGGGCGGACTCGAACCGCCGACCCCCACCATGTCAAGGTGGTGCTCTAACCAGCTGAGCTACGGTCCTATACAGAGGACGCGCATTCTAATGGCTGTAGTCAGCCAACGCAAGAGAGAAGAGTGTTTCGGACATAAAAAAACCGAAGCTGAGCTTCGGTTTTTGAGTATTAGCTGTGCGAATGTATGCCTGGCTATAGGCTGCCGACTGCAGCAGCACCCAATGCGGCTTGGTAAAGGATCTGCGTGGTTTTAGACCAGATCTCTAAGCCATCTAAGCTTTCGGTATCTAAAGGCACTACGATAGTGTCGCCAGGCTGTATGCCTTCGCTTTTAACGCGAAACCAGTTGGAGCGTGAGGGTTCTATAACGCGGCCATTTGCCTTAACAATATAGATGCGGTCGGTGTCGGCGTGTTTCTTGGTGCCGCCAGAGCGTTTGATATATTGCTTTGAGCTGAGCTTGTTATCGTAGAAGTGGGAGGTAGGGTACTGCACTTCGCCAATAACAGTCACCGAAGGCTTATAGCGCGGAATGATCAGCTCGTCACCGTCTTCCAGTGGGAAGTCATTAATGTCGGGTGTTTCGAGTACTAACGGAAGGTCGATTACCATGCGGCCGAGGGGTTTAGTACGCTCTATTTTTTGCAGTAATGCTTTGGTATCTTCGGCTTCCATTGCATTTTTCCCGACAGCCACCTCGGTATTACTGACCGCGATGTCGGCTTCTAGTTTGCTGCGTAACTCATTCAAGCGCTGTTGCTCAAGCTGACGCAGTTCTTGGCGTGAAAAAACAGCGCCTAATGGATAGGCATAGGGCGTTAAGCCGCCAGCGCGAGTTAGTACATCCATGAGTGTTTCGCCAGGCAGTATGGTATAGGGTCCGGGAAACATAACCTCACCTTTCAGCATGACAGTTTCACGCTTTTTCCATAAGGGGACTTGTTTGATATTTAGGGTGTCGCCAGGTAATAGCGATCGAGGTTCATCTTGTAGGTTGACGTTAATGTGCATAACAATGCGCTGCAATTCGTCTGAAATCTCGTAGCGCGTGATTTCGCCGTTTGAGCCGTAGGCGCTTTCGGTAAGGCCGCCGGCAAGCTCGATTAATTTTTCGGTATTCATGCCGATGGTGAGCGGATAATTCCCTGGGAATTTAACGCTGCCGGTAACAAAAACGGTTTGTACGCGCTCTTTAAAGCGAGACTGCTGGCGCAGCATGTTAATCGTGGCTTCCAGCATTGCGGGTCGGTTTGATGTGAGATCAAAAAGAATCACTTCATCGTAGCCGTTCAAAATGGGGTCTTGTTCGCTATTGGGCGCGCTCCAGGCCGCAGAGGGGGAAAATAGGCGCGTCTCTATGCGCCCTGTTTCTGGAGACATACTTTGTAGCAGGGCAACATCAATATCGGTACCTGGCATAACTTCATAGGGGGTGCTGATCACATCACTAAAGCGAATGCCTTGGTGCCATGAGTAAAGTCCTGGCCGCTTAGCGCTGCCCTTTATTGTGATTTGGTTGTTGATGTAATCCAGTGCGCCGCCAATTGAAATTTTATCGCCGTCCTGAAGTTTGAAGGCTTTACCGCTGCGCTGCGTGAGGTCAACGTTAAAAAGGCTGCGCTCGCCGATAGCATTAACACGGGTTATTGCGACTTTAGCAGCATGAGAGGTATTGGTAAGGCCTCCAGCCATTTTCACCAGCGCGGCCAGGTTCTTAGCGTCTTTAAGTTCGTATTGCGCTGGGCGATTGATGCTGCCGGTAATCTCTGCTGTGGTGCCAACCGGAGGCACAAAAATAACATCGCCAGGTAATAGGCGTGAATCTGTTTTGGTATTGCCTGATAGTAGTAGCTCATACAGGTCCATTTCGGTAATGGTTTTGTTGCCGCGTTTAAGCTGAATGCGGCGCAGAGAGCCAACACCGGTAATGCCGCCGCTGGCAAAAATGGCATTGGTCATGGTTGCCAGTGAGCCCACAGTAAATGATCCAGGCCTTTTAACTTCACCTAAAACAAAAACCCGAATCGTGCGAAGTGCACCCATGGTGGTTGAGGCTTTAACGCCGACCATGCGCTCGGCTACCGTGATGTCGATAAGTTCTTGAACTTTTTGAAAGGTCATTCCTGCGAGAGTGATAGGGCCAATGTTGGGGAATTGGACTTGCCCCTCCCGGTTAATCGTAAACGGGTAGGTGGCATTTTCTTTGCCGAAAAGTTGAATAATGATGTTATCGCCGGGACCTACAATGTAGTCCGAGGGTACAGGGACATTGGTGGCTGGGTTAAAGCTGTTGGGGTCGCCTTGAAATAGACTTAAGCCAAAAATTCGGGAGCTGCCGCCGCGAGCTTTAGCCTTGGCGTTTTTTTGTTCGCTGCCGTCGACAATCTCAGTTTGTGCGCTGTCCTCTGCATTGTTGACGGTATTTTCGCTGAGGTTGGGCTGGTTGTTATTGGCTTGTTTGCCAACGCTACCGATATCCACACCTACCGATTGTGCCAGCGCTTTCTGTTGTGCCGGAGACATTGATTTAAGTTGGGCTATTTGCCCTGGCGAAGGCATTTGTGCCGAGGCTGTTCCAGTGACGGATGCCATGATGCCAAACACTGAAGCCAGTGCGGCGGAGCGAAGTCGGCGATAAATTCGAGTCTGGGTAATGTTCATAAGAAAGGGCATGCTAGGTTGGGGCTGTTGTTGGGAGCAATCGAGCTGAACGATAGCGATAGGCTTATTATTCGTCATGGGTAAAATGCTTTGTTGGCGCGTTAATCTAGTCGGCATCATAATTACCAGTGGTGAAATAGCGACAGGTGCAGGCTGGATTTAACGGCTTCACCATCAATGACAATGTCGCGACTTAAGTGACTTGCGCCAACTTCAGCCATCAGTCTTGCGGTAACAGGAAAGCGGTATTGTAACTGGGTATTATCAACTTGCGTATGTTCGGTGCTGAAAGCATTATCGCCGAACAGCGGTGCGCTCGTGCCATCGTGGTTAATGTCGGCATGGGAGATGCGCCAGGTTACGGCGTGACCGTTGGTGAAGTAGTGCTGGCCGGCAAGACTAATGACTTCGCTATCATTGTCGCTGTTGACAGCAATGTTTCTACCATTATTCCTGTAGCCAGAGTTGTAGCCAGAATTGTAACCAGAATTGTAGCTAACGCTATCGCCCGATGGGTTGTTACTAAAACTTGTTTCGTAGCTGGTATTGTATTTCGGATTATTATAAAACCCGCTAATGCTATTACTGCCCTCTAGGGTCAGGCGATGGTGGGTGTCGAATAAGACTGCAGACAGGTCAATCCCGCCCATCGCTGTGGCGCTAGTATCTTGTTGGCGCCGTTGCTCTTGAGTGACTTGTGCATAAACCGCAATATTGCTGGCGCTTAGATTAAAGGCATAGCGTATATCGAGGCTGGTGAGCTGTGTTTGTTTTTTTCGGTCGGACTGGCTGGTGAATACCGTTTTTGTTAGCGAGTCTTCGGTAGCGAAGGAGGGTTCACTCTCTTTAATAATCAGGTTGTCGGCCCATAATGCGGTACGACTTAGGCTTACTTCTAGCCCCCGTAATAGAGAGGCGCTAGCCCGGGCACCCCAGAGGATTGGCTTATCGTTATCGTAATTGGCGCCCTGTATTTCATTGGCGAAGGTTGTGAATTGCCATTCTCCCAGCCAACTTAAGAGTGGTGTCGTGAAGGCATCACTACGATTACGGCGAAGAAAAAAGCCGGGTGCGGGGCGTGCGTTGCTAGAGAGGATTGCACTGCTGTGCCAGCCAGGGCCCCACCATTGGTCTACGGTGCCAATGCCTGCTGCCCAGTTGCCTAATAGCAGCGCGATGTAGCTTCCGTCGGCGCGACCACGTTTGCCATCGTTGGGTTCTTCCGCAAAGGTTGCGGTTAACTTCATCGCAAAATTATTGCCAGTGTAAGCAAAGCCGGTTTGAAACTCTTTTTCTTCGCGTGAGCTCGCTTCAAAGCCCTGTAAGATTTCTGGGCTGCTGGCAATGTGAGAGCGGGATTGGGTGTAAGCCCCATCGTTAATTTTGTCGAAGGCGTGTTCTAAATAGCTTAGTGACCATGCCTGTGCGGGAGTGAGCTGGGCAAGCTTTATTCGTTCCATGCCTTGTTTAACGCTAGCCCAAGGCAGCGGCCAAGTGTTGGCAGGAATCGTTAGGGCGCCAGAGTCCACCAAAAATTGAATGTGATGTCTGCTGCGGGTATCCCCAGGCTCTATCCATGGGCTTGCAAGAGCGGGGGCGCTAATGCCTAAGGTGGCAAGAAGGCTCGCCATGACACGAGTTAACACAATCTACATCCTTTAAAGCGTTTTAGTGCTTTGCTATCGGTGTGTCTAAAAAACTGAGCATGCATATTAGGGGCTTTTATTGGATAGTCAAATAGTGGGTGACTACTGAATAAGTCGGGTAATGATTTTAATTTAATGTTCCTGTTAGGGAATGCTGGAGTAAAGGCTGAGTAAAAAGAAAACAAACGATCGTTTGCTGTAATTTTAAACAGTTAATTCCTGCCTCTTGATTAATCAGCGGCTGCGGTTCACAAAATATGATTAATATTTGCATTTTGGCATATAAGCCTACAAAAAGTCAGTGTATAGGCTAGACACCTAGAGAAAATTCCCCTATTTTTGCCTTATCTTTCTGGAGCAAGGTATTAAAGCTTTGAAAGACGGAGTTCATTCTTTGTAATGAAGTTTTTGGGATTTAAATAATAAAGTAAGAGGTTCTTATCATGTCAGCTCGCGAATCCGGCACTGTAAAATGGTTTAACAATGCCCGTGGATATGGCTTTATCACCCGTGGCGAAACAACGGATGATATCTTTGTGCATTACCGCAATATCCGCGGTGAAGGCTACCGCTCTCTCGCCGAAGGCCAAGAGGTGGAGTTTGAGTTGCTCGAAGGGGATAAGGGACTGCAAGCGGACGATGTCGCCTGTTTGTAATACTTTATAAAGCTTCATAAAAAAACCGACGTTGATGTCGGTTTTTTTATGCCTGAAATTTGTATCCATCAATCCATGCTTATTATACGTCGCTACTGTGCATCGCTATTGGGCGCGAGTTTGGCGGCTTCTTCAAAACTGAGCGGAATGATTTTCACGAGAATACCTAATCGCGGGTGGTCGATGTAATGTAGTTCGCGGCTGCGCATACGTCGAGACTGCTCGAGTACGATGATTTCATTAGCGAGATACTGTCGCGCTTGAGTGCTATCGAGAGCATCACG
Organism: Marinagarivorans sp.; assembly: GCF_982758155.1. Taxonomy (NCBI): domain Bacteria; kingdom Pseudomonadati; phylum Pseudomonadota; class Gammaproteobacteria; order Cellvibrionales; family Cellvibrionaceae; genus Marinagarivorans; species Marinagarivorans sp. The sequence goes on from NZ_CEXWTU010000072.1 coordinate 10,588, forward strand.
GCTATTAAAATTGTTTTGGCCTAAAACTGTTCCGCTGAACTGCGGCGCTTTGGTAATGCTGGCTACCGAGCCCTGGTTAATACCGTATTCAATGGGGGCTTCTTCCTCGGGCAGTAAAAAAACCGACGCTGTTTTTATCGGTGTCGCCAACGTTGGCTCTATAGGGGGCGTGGGCCACTCAGATTCTTGGCCGTAATTAGGCCCGAATTGTGTCAGCCATAGCTGGGTATCGACGTGAATATATTTATTCACGCTAAATCGAATGGTACCACCTAGCTCATGTACCCCGTCAAAAGCTTCCCCTCCGGTTAACACGACATAAGGTGCTTGTTTTGTAGGGATTAAAGCTTGCTGCCAAGCTTTATGAAAAAGCACGCGCATTTGGCTTTTACGGTTAATACTTGTAGCTTGCGGGTTCAGTTCGTAGGCCTCGGCAGGGCGTTCCGGTAAAGCGCGGGCATTGCGTTGAGCGAGAGGTGCCGCGACTGAATTCAACTCGGTGGTATTGGACTCCATCTCTAATGTCGCTTGAACGTAGTCAGTTTCGAGGCTTGTGCTGGGCACTAAATCGGTTTCGTCGGGTAATAAATGTTTGTCCGGCCGAATTAATCGATAGTTGGGTGGATACGCGAGAGCAAAATCTTTACGCCAATGCTCGGGAGCGTCGTAAGCTGTGGCCAGGCGTTCGAAGACAATAACCTCTATGTGATAGGGCTGTGGCGCCTCTTCAGCGGTTAAGCTTTGAGCGCTTAATGCAATCAGTCCCCAAAACGCGGCCTTAATTGTTCTATACAAAGCTGTATTCATTTTACTATTCTCGTCGTCGCTTTTTTCCTGTATTAACAGGGGTGCGAGTTTTTTAGCTCAGGGCATCGAGCATTTGTTGTACACGCTCTAATCTTTCTTGTGCATTTGGCATGTCATCAATAAATTTCAGTTTATTGGCGCCTTCGAGTTGGTAGTTTTGTGGTTGCCTTTGAACCATTTGAATAATGGTCATTGGGTCCACATTGGGCTTCTCATCAAATTCGATTTTACCGCTAACGCTCGAGGCTTCGATTTTCACAATGCCTAATTTTTGCGCTTGTAGTTTAAAGGCTGTAATTCTAAATAGATTTTTTACGGCATCGGGCATTAAACCAAAGCGGTCGATCATTTCAACTTGCAGGTCGTCGCTATCGTCACCGCTTTGAATACTGGCAATGCGTTTATATAAAATAAGTCGGTTATTCACATCGGGTAGATAATCATCAGGGATGAGTGCCGGTATGCGTAAGTTAATTTCGCAGCCGTTTTTCTCGGGTTTCTCTAGGTCTATTTCCTCTCCGTTTTGAATCGCCTTAACCGCGCGATCTAACATGTCCATGTAAAGTGAAAAACCAATCGCTTGAATTTGCCCGCTTTGATCATCCCCTAGAAGCTCACCGGCGCCACGAATTTCTAAATCGTGAGAAGCTAGGGTAAAGCCTGCGCCTAAATCTTGTGCTTCTTCGATAGCTGTGAGGCGTTTTTGAGCATCGGGGGTCAGTGTTTTAGGGTGCGGTGTTAACAGGTAGGCGTAAGCTTGATGATGCGATCGGCCAACGCGCCCGCGCAGCTGATGCAGTTGCGCCAAACCGAATTTGTCGGCGCGCTCAATGATCATGGTATTGGCGTTGGGTACGTCAATACCGGTTTCGATAATGGTTGTACACACAAGCACATTAAAACGCTTGTGATAAAAATCGCTCATTACGGACTCGAGTTCACGCTCGCGCATTTGGCCATGGCCGATATCAACTTTGGCTTCTGGAACAAGCTCTGCAATCTCCCGCGCGAATTTTTCGATCGTGCTCACTTCGTTGTGGAGTACATACACTTGACCACCTCGCAAAATTTCTCGCAGGATGGCTTCTTTTGTAATGTTCGGATCGCTTTGGCGAACAAAGGTTTTTACCGATAAGCGTTTAGCAGGGGGGGTGGCAATAATGGATAAGTCGCGAATACCATTCATGGCCATGTTGAGTGTTCGCGGTATTGGTGTGGCTGTCATTGTTAATATGTCGACAGCTGAGCGCAGCGCTTTAATAGCTTCTTTTTGTCGAACCCCAAAGCGGTGTTCTTCATCGATAATCAATAAGCCTAAATCGGGAAATGACATATCTTTACTGAGTAACTTGTGTGTCCCAATAACGATGTCTACTTTGCCTTCGCTAATACGCTTTTGCGTTTCGGTGGTTTGCTTACCCGTTCTAAAGCGAGATAACACTTCGACCGTTACGGGCCAGTCGGCAAAACGGTCTTTAAAGTTTTCGTAATGTTGCTGCGCAAGCAGTGTTGTCGGTACCAATATGGCGACTTGCTTACTATTTTGTACGGCAATAAATGCGGCGCGCATCGCAACTTCGGTTTTACCAAAACCCACATCACCACAAACTAATCGGTCCATGGGGCGCGGGCTTAACATATCCGATCGAACGGCGTTAATGGCTTGCTCTTGGTCGGGGGTTTCTTCAAACGGAAAACTGGCGGCGAATTGTCGTAATGCGTCTTTAGGGTTATCAAATTTATGCCCAGAACGCGCTTGGCGTTTAGCGTAAATAACCAACAGCTCGGCGGCCACATCACGAATTTGTTCAGCGGCTTTACGTTTTGCGTTGCGCCATTGGTCAGTGCCTAAGCGATGCAGTGGTGCGTGTTCTTCGCCGCCACTGTAACGGCTAATAACATGCAGGTTGGCAACCGGCACATAAAGCTTGGCTTCGTTGGCGTATTCGAGCAATAAAAACTCATCACAACTGCCGTCAATTTCAATGGCTTCCAAGCCCCGATAACGCCCTACACCGTGGTCGATGTGGACAACCGGTGCGCCCATTTTCAATTCCGTTAAATTTTTAATAACGGCGTCTTGGTCGGTGGCGTTTTTCTTGCGGCGGCGGGCCTGTTTTATGCGCTGGCCATACAAAGCAGCTTCTGGAATTACGGCCAGAGAGCGGTCTTCTAGAATAAAGCCCCGCTCCCAGTTACCTAGGGTAATTGCGCTTTTGCTGCCGTTGTTAAAAAAGGTCGCAATGTTGGCGACTTCAATCGGGTTTTGTTTAATCGTTTTAAATTGTTCGAGCAATATTTCGCGGCGGCCATTGGTTTCGGCGCCAAAAAGCACGCGGCCTTTAAAGTCTAGTAAGAAGCTGTGCAAGGCTTCGAGCGGCTCTTGCGCGCGGTCATCAATGGCGAGTTGCGGCAGCGCTAACACGGGTAAATTACTTTGCCCCACTTTTTCTTCGAGGCGTGCATCCGTTAAGGTAACTCGGCTAAAGGGTTTCAGGTGTTGGTATAGCTCGTTAACCGGTAAGCATACTTTTGCCGGCGGCAAAACCGGATTGAGCCTGTCGCCACTGCGGCTGTTGTAGCGATTATTAACATCGCGCCAAAAGTTCTCGACGGCAGTATCGAGTTCGCCGGTGATAAATAGCGTGGAATCTTCCGGTAAATAATCCAGCAGGCTGGCGGTTTCTTCAAAAAATAACGGTAAATAATATTCTACGCCAGCGGGTGATTGGCCATCGTTTACGGAGCGGTAAACTGGGCAGGCGCGGTGGTCGACATCAAAGGCGTCGTGCCACTGGCTTCTGAAGCGACTAATTGCTTGGCTGTCTAGCGGGCATTCTTTGGCAGGCAGTAATTCGATAAGCTCTACATGCGCGATAGTGCGCTGGCTTTCGGGGTCGAAAGTGCGCAAGGTATCGACCTCGTCGTCGAATAGCTCGATGCGATAGGCGTCATCGCTTCCCATCGGGAATATATCGATCAGCGCGCCGCGCAGTGCAAATTCACCGTGTTGGAATACAGAGTCTACTTTGTTGTAGCCGGCGTCGACGAGATTGGCTTGCAGCTTTTCGAGTTGTATTTTATCGCCTTTCGCGACGACCAAACTGTTACTTAATATGTAGCTCGCCGGTGCAATACGCTGCATTAAGGTTGCTGCGGTAACGACGATGAGGCAGCGCTCGTCCAGCGCTAATTGATAGAGGGTGCGCATGCGCGCTGAAATAATATCTTGATGTGGCGAGAAGGTATCGTAGGGCAGTGTTTCCCAATCTGAAAAGTGCACTAGCTGCGGTGCGTTATCAACGCCTTTGAATAGCTCGGCTAAGTCTTGCTCTAAGCGGTCGGCTTCCGACATATTCTGGGCGATGACAACACTGCTACTGGATAACTGGCTGGCCAGCTCGGCAATGGCGAGCACACCGGCTGTGCCGTTAGCATTACCCCATTGAATTTTATCGCCGGGTCGTTGTGGCTTTTGCGGTTTCAGTAGGCCGAGATCGAGACGCTGAGTACTACTCATGGGGATCACTTTTGGGGCTGCTATCAAGAGGGGGCTAGTTTAGCGAATGAATGGTGGTAGGCCAAATGGCATTGAGTTTTATTCTTAATTCTTCTGGATTATGGATTATGGATTATGGCCTAAAAAGGCAAAAAAAAGCCAAGGCACAAGGCCTTGGCTTTTAACATGCTAAAGAGTTACGGTTATGTTTTTCTACAAGTCGCCGGCTAAACCCATGCGAGCTGGAAGGCCAGCCATAAAGTCTGCATGGCTGCCGCTGCCAGCGCTGTAGCCAAAGCCACTCATATTCGAAGCGGCAATAAAGGGGGCTTTACCTAAGCCGTGGCCAGGGTCGCCCATATCGGTAACTTGAACAAATACGGTGGTATCGATTAATGGCGAGCCATCAGGTCCGGTTTCTTCGGCTAATCGCTTAATAAAGTGAGCAGGGATTTCACTCAGCAATGCAATCATATTGGAGGTGTTGGTATCGTTGCCGCTGTGTGAATAGTTGTGGTGGTTCAAGCCCATATTGGTGAGGTTATAGGGCAAGCCGCGATCGCCTGCTAACCAGCCTGCTTGGTCATCGCTTACCATAACCGAGGCTACGTTAGTGAGTCCGCATTTCAAAGCCGCGACTATAATGTCGCCGATAGCTTTGCCTTCATCAATAATATGCGCTGAAGATGGGTCGAATATCGTCGGCGTTTTACACTCTTCACCCAGATCCATCGGTTGGTTGGCGGCATCGAGGCTGCGCTCAATTTCATTGAGGGAGTCCAAATGCGTGTCGAAACGCTGGTACTCATCAGCACCAAGCTTACGCTGTAGATTATTTAAGGCTAAGCGGTTCATTTCCATCACACGCTTATACGAATCGTCTGTATTTGCAGTAGGTGGCGTTCCGCTGAAGATCGTTTTATAAAAGTCTTCAGGCTTGCTTTTGGGGTGAGTAGCCTGCTGGCCTGCCTCTTTACAAAAAGAAGGGCCGCCGCCAACTTGCACTCCGGCGCGAATAATTTTGTAAATGGAGGTGGGGAAGTTTTCGTTGGCGAGTGTGGTGTCGAGCGTATTGTCGTTGCTGCCAGCGTAAGCCGCCATCGAGTTGTGAGTATTACCGTGACCGCCATTGCCCATATCCACTTCGCGAAAGCCGCAGAAGTTGGCGGCAGTTTTGCCTTGGTGAGTCCCTTTGGTGATGGTGGCTTCGGCATAGGGGCGAGTGGCGACGTTCATATCCGTGGCCGAATTCGGTAGCCAATAACCATTGGGTGCGCCGTTAGGTAGGTACATGAAAACGGCACGCTTATTGGTATCTTGTGCCATTGCATGGCGGCTGGCAAAAATGCCGGCCGCGAAGGGCGATGCTTTTAACAGCGCGGTAGAAACACCCGCACGCGTGATCATGTCTAAAAAGCGGCGGCGCTCACTATTTTGAGCGCGCTCTTTACTGTTTTTTACAAATTTCATAATGATTCCTCTTAGTCGGTTTCGCTTCGATGAACTCTGATAGAACCTAAAGAGTTACCGACGGAAGCGGATTAAATCTAAAGTACCCAAGGTTTTTAGCATAGCTTTGGGGCTTTGATTCGATTGTTTAAGTGCATTGTTGAGTGTTTGTGATGCACAAGCATAGTCTTGAATCTCGGTGTCTGTGAGTGCACGCTCGCTGGTTAGTTGGTCGCGCGCGGTAGGCTTGGTGGGGCGACCTACAGCTAAACGGAAGGCTTTTTCAGACAAACACGCTTGCACGGCATCTGTTTCAGCCAGCGCTTTAGACAACGATTTAGCGCCGTTAAAGTCAACAGCTGTGCCGTTGTCTTTAAAGATTTCTGGGCCAAATAGAACGCCACTACTATCAATGTTCAGTACTTGGCCTTGGTTGCCTAAGTCTAGCTGGGTGGTGCGTGGTAAGCCTGTATTGTCAAAATCTTCTAAACCGAAGCCTAATGGATTGATGTCGTGTTCGTGACAAGAACTACAGTCTTTGTCGTCGGTAATTAAACCGTAGTAGCGACGAGTGCTCATTGTGCCATCAGCCAATAGCGCATCAACAGCGAGCTTCAAGGCCTCGCGCTGTTCTACGTTAGTTTGCGGTGGTGGATCAATGTGGTGACATAGCATTTGCTCGCGAACGTTAACGGCGCGCAGGATAGGGGCGGTTTCGTCTGGGTGAGCCCAATTCACAAGGAAGGCACCCATGGTTGGTAAGCCGCCGCGTTCGGTGGTATTGATTTTCACAAACTCATTAGCATTGCCGCCGTTGAAGGGCAGGCCATAAAAATCGGCTAATGCTCTGTTGGCAAAAACATAATCGGCGCTGTACATCTCACTGAAAGGTACGTCTTCGTTATCGAATACATTCCAGAAAGTGGTGCGAAGCTCTTCGATCATGGCGTCACGAATAGACTCATCGAAATTGTTGCCATTGCGAAGGAAGGCGGGCTCATACATATGATCAACACGCATCCATGTTTCGGAAAACTCTTTCATGTGACGCTCAACGGCATCGCTCTCGAGTAGGCGCTCAATTTGCAGCTCAACTTCGGCGGGGTCGTTAATAGCGCCAGACGTCGCAGCGGCCATCAATTGTGCATCGGGCGTACTACCGGTGAAGGTGTAGCTGAGTGCTGCAGCGTACTCGTAAGGATCTAAAACATAGGCGTCGGGATCGGCTTGTTCAAGGGCCGAACGTGTGTCCATGGTGTTGTCGGTTGCTTTTAGTTTGGCCGGGGCAACATTAACATCGCCAATGTGAAGGTCGATATCGTTACCGGGTGTGCCGTAAGGTTCGCGGCCACCATCGTTTGCAAATTGAATCGATACGTTTTGATTGCCGCTTTGGCCAGTAACAAGGTAGGTGTAAGTGGTTTGGTCGTAGCTTGCGACCATTTCGGTAGCAACCGCGGTTTGGCCAACGCTAAGTTGCATTTCTGGCCATACCATATCCATGTCATTACCTTTTACGGTAACGCTTAAAAGGGCAGGGTCTGGAAAGTTAAATTGCTGGCTTGAGGTACCGTTGGTATACATGTTGTAACCAAAGTCGGGAATGGCTTCGCCGCTACCTTTGGTGGCAAAGTTGGCGCCGTTAACCGTCACACCTGCACCATCGGCAATATAATCGGCTGCATCGCCTACGCCCGCACCACCGCCGGTATTCCAACCGTTGGCGAGAGCCTCAGAGACTTTCACGCCCATTTCTGAACGGTATAAAAAGTTAGGCGAGGTTAAAGTCGCGATAACAGCCCAGCGTAAACCGGTGCGGGCGTTGGGTGCCTGTGCGAACAATTCTTGCATTTGTGCCACTTCGTTTTCGCCTGCACTTGGGCCGTTGGTCAGCGGGCGACGGAAAGCGCGATAGGCGAAATCGTTAATAAATGTATTGGCGCAAGCTGCGGCATCAGTACAGGCTGGTAATAAGTCGTTCTCGAGAGCCCAGTCGGTAATGTTCTCGGCATTGGTCATAAATTGACGAGCACGACCACCAATAACAACGGCGTCGAAGTGATTGGGGAATTTACCAATTTTAATATCGGGTAGTGTGGCTAAAAATTCGCTAGGAACTTGGCCTGTAGGGAATAAATCTTGAATCGAGTTACGGTACTCGCTACTTGTTAGCAGCTTGAGGGAGCGCTCGGTATAGATAACCGGGTCGTCTGCATTACAGGCGGCAACCACGGGCGCGCGCCAAGTATCCATTAGTGCGGTAAGGTCGGCAGCACACTGGCCTACGCAGGTTGTTGGCCCGCCAGTTGTACTACTTTTCTTCGGCATATTAACTTCGATGTAGCTGTGCAAGATGCCATTGGTTGGGAAGTTGCCCAATTTGATGGGGAGCTGCGTTAGACCGTCGCCTTTCCCTTCGTCACCATGACAGCTGACACACATTTGGTCATAAGCTGTGGCGCCGTCTGAAATATTAGCCGTGAAATCGCTGAATTGCGTTCTCACTAACGTGGGCTCAGATGAGCTACTCGCTTGGCTTGATGTGGTCGCTGAACGCAGCCCCCAGAGATAAGCGGCGATATCGTCGGCGCAGTCAGCTTCGCAAGTTTCGGGCAGCGCAATCTGCTTGGGCATACGGTCGAAGATATAGTCTGTTAAGCCCGTGATCGTATTCGGGTAGGTGTTCGACGATGGATAGGTGAAATTATTGATATCAAAGTATGTTCCGTTCGCTCCAAAGGTGCCATCTCCGTTATCCGTGTGGCACAAAGCACACTGAGCAGTAAATTTATCCAGGCCTTGCCCAGCGTTACCTTCAAAGCCGGAATCTTCGCTTGAGGCGCTGGAAGCTATTGACGATGAGCTTATCGGTGTAGACGATTGAGTGGTTTCGCTCGATGAGTTGTCTGTTTGAGTACTTGAGCTGCTTTTTATGCCGCCGCCATCACAAGCGGCTACTATAAACGCGCTTAAGGCTAAGCCCAGCAGTTTGGCTGAGGTACTCAATGGCTTTGACTTTGACGTGTCCACATCTAGCCTCCGCATTATCTTAATCATCATGGTGTGCTCCCAGTTGCTGAATAACCCTGCTATCAATCGGGTTATGTCGGTATTTCTTAGAATGTGTATCTAGCGAATGTTGTTTTTTAATAATCGATAGTTTGATTGCTTTGGATCCATAATACAAAACAAAGAATGGCGTTGCGTGATGCGGTACCGAGCACAGTTTTAAAACTGTGAACTAGGCTGAATCCCTTGTCGTTGTTGGGTTCTATTGTTTCGGTGAGATTGAATAATTTGGTCGGCACTGGCGACGATTTGACTTGCGTTGTCATTTTTTAGTGGATTTGTTGTTTTTTTATAACCCACAATTAATGTTTTCATTTGGTGGTTTTTTTACCATATGATGTTTTTTGGTTTTTGTTCTATCGAGTCTTTACAGTGAGTAGCTATTTGGAAGGGGTTGCGCGCTGGAGGCTCAACACCCATTGGTTGGTATTCTTTTTTTATTCGGGTTGTTTCTGGTTGTTGAATCACTTGTGACGCAGTAATCGTTTTTTTACCCTGGTTGATGGTGAAAACCTTCACTATTTTTAAAAGTCGTGATTTTCCTCGACTCTCTAAGGTGTCTTCTAAGGTGAAGGTTTTTCTTTGGGGAAGCGGGCTTTCATTGCTTGATTTAAGCCTCGCGCAATATGCTCCGATTGTGTGAGTTGCCCTTTGCAGTGATGAGGAAGAGACCACTGAAGCCCGGTAGGGCTAATATCATTTTGCTTAACGGTAAAGCATCGGCTGCCTTGCTGTACCTCCTCGCTGCCATCTAAATTGCGATAAGTGATTATTTGAGGGTGTGATTCACGTTGTGGGTATTGTGATGACGACTGCTGAAGTTTCTTACGCAGCTGGCTGTCAAAAACGTTGCTCCACGGTTGAATGGGTTCATGGCTGTTTTGTGCCGGTATTGGAGTCGTCGGGATTTGGCTAGGCTGAGGAGTTGTTAAGGCGATCGAGCTGGCTTTTTTGGGGGGTAAAAGCTTGCGCTGGTTTGTCTGTGACGGTGCTGGCTTCATTTGCGCTGTCGAGGGGGATTTTATGGCTGCATCGGGTTTGGCAGCGTGTGGTTTCGGTGTATTGACGGTTAACTTAATCGTGGTCAACCAGGCGGTTTGAGGCGCATTGTTGAGGTAATCTTCCCATAGTGCCTGATGGGCCCCCGCTAAAAAGATACAGGTGAATATCGCGGTCAGGTTTAATGCTATTTTCGATGTCGGAGCAGGGCGCTCGCGTTTGAGGTATTGCTCTGTGAGCTCAGCCGTGAGGCCGTAACCGATTCCATCCATGTCTCAACCGTTAAATAATTGTCCTATCTTTGAGTGGACTCAGACTTAACGGTTGGAGGTAAGTTCGGTTTAGCGGATGCTTTTAGGGGCGAGGAAACAATATTTTATCCACTAATGCTTGATTTCGACCTCCTTATCTTCGTTGCTCAAAGCG
>NZ_CEXWTU010000073.1:0-20622 GCF_982758155.1 Marinagarivorans sp.
GATGCTCATGAATATTTCTGGAAATTAAAATTCAAAGGCGCTAAAGCTAAAATTGCCGATAAAATTCTCAAAGAATTACGCGACCGCTTTAAATTTTTAGTGGACGTGGGCTTAAACTATCTAACACTTAACCGCAGCGCCGATACATTATCAGGCGGCGAGGCGCAGCGTATTCGTCTCGCCAGCCAAATCGGTGCTGGTTTAGTCGGTGTCATGTACATATTGGACGAACCCTCTATTGGGTTACACCAAAGGGATAACGATCGCTTACTCGGCACGCTCACGCATTTACGCGACTTAGGCAATACCGTTATTGTCGTAGAGCACGATGAAGACGCCATTCGCCAAGCCGACTACATTGTCGATGTGGGCCCAGGCGCAGGCGTACACGGCGGTGAAATTATTGCCCAAGGCTCACTGCCGCAAATTATGCGCAGCCGAAAATCACTGACTGGCGCTTACCTTTCGGGTAAAAAGTCGATAGCCATTCCCAAAAAACGCACCCCGGTTAAAGATGACAAATACTTAGTACTTGAAGGCGCCACCGGACATAACCTACAGAATGTGACGGTTGAAATACCCGTGGGTTTAATGACCTGCGTAACAGGGGTTTCTGGCTCAGGAAAGTCCACGCTCATTAATGCAACGCTTTATCCGTTGGCCGCCACGGCGCTCAATAACGCAAGCACACTTCAGGCCGCTCCGCACAAAGCCGTGCACGGGTTAGATCACTTTGATAAATGTGTCGATATCGATCAAAGCCCCATCGGCAGAACCCCCCGATCCAACCCCGCCACCTACACCGGTATATTCACACCAGTACGTGAATTATTCGCAGGCACACAAGAAGCCCGCGCCCGGGGTTACAAAGCCGGCCGCTTTAGCTTTAACGTGAAAGGCGGGCGCTGCGAAGCCTGCCAAGGCGACGGCATGGTAAAAGTGGAAATGCACTTTTTGCCCGACGTTTATGTACAGTGCGACCAATGCCACGGCCAACGCTACAACCGCGAAACTCTCGGCGTGAAATACAAAGGCAAAAATATTCACGAAGTGCTCGGCATGACGATTGAAGATGCCGCACCCTTCTTTGAAGCCGTACCTGCCATATCCAAAAAGCTGCAAACACTGATGGATGTAGGTTTAGGTTATATCTGCTTAGGGCAATCGGCTACTACCTTATCGGGCGGCGAAGCGCAGCGGGTTAAGCTCGCTAAAGAGTTATCCAAACGCGATACAGGCAAAACCTTATACATCCTCGACGAACCCACCACAGGCCTGCATTTTCACGATATTCAGCAGCTTTTAAATGTATTGCATCGCCTGCGCGACCACGGCAATACCGTTGTTGTTATTGAGCATAACTTAGATGTGATTAAAACCGCGGATTGGGTGATTGATCTAGGGCCAGAAGGCGGCAGTGGCGGCGGACAAATAATTGCGACCGGCACCCCCGAAACTATGTGCGAAGTAAAAGCGTCACATACAGCTCGATTTTTAAAACCCATGCTAGCTAAAAGTAAAAGTATAAAGCGTTAACAACCGCTGAAATAAAGCGAGAGCAAAGAGTAACCCTCTGCTCTCGCTTTATTCGGTTTCGCCTTCCGCATCCAAGATGCTGAGTGATATAAAAGACAGCGCCGCCAAAGAAAACACCTGTAAAGGTAGCGGCATAAATATTATCAGCGCACCACTATAAATCCACAAATCACGCACATAGCCACGCTTAGCTCGATAGCCTTTGGTGTAACGCCGCCAGTTAGGGTGCTTTTCTAGCTCCTCATCACTCATGCCTTCAGGTGGCCGCGCTGAATCTTCGCTCCGGTCTTGATTATCCATCTGAATACCTCGTTTCTACGCCGCCTTATAATCCTAAAAACCGCAGTTAAACCATCAAAGTCTACGCATCCCCTTGGCGCACCTGACGCGCGATAACAATGATTCATCACCAATAAGGTGACTACACATTTTTACTACACGCCATGCACACCAAGGGAATACGCATCTTTTTGACTCTCAACTGCGGTTTCTAGGATAATATTTTTTGCTCTAATGGCATAATCCTAAAAAACGCAACAACGTATCCCGCTGCGTATACAGATTGAGTCGACGTTAACTGGAGTGTAGCTGGCGATAGCGAAATTGCATAAAAAATAATCAAAATTCAATATAGCCGCCACAAATGAAAACGGCCCCCGAAGGAGCCGTTACTGGAGGGAGAGGAAGTTTATTCCACAAGCATTAAGGATCCAAAAGAGTCTGCATTAATGTAACCCTGATTATCATTATGCCCTTCGGTAAAGACTGTGCTCATGAAATGCTCACGCCCGCCATTACCATCATTATCAATATAGCTGGGCGTAAAGCCCATAATTTTACCTGCGTATAGTTTCCGTCGGGCATCATCCATACTGCCCGCGCCATTACCGTAGGTGCCAAAGATGGCTACACGAATTTCCCATATATACGTTGCCGCATTACTGTCATCGATTTCTACCGTCACATGCCCGTCAATATCACCAATATCCTCTACGTCTTTTTCAATACTAATATGGTAGGCAAAAGCATTGTTATTGTACTCGTGATAACCACCGCTACGATCCTCATCAATAAAAAGCTCTACCGTATCTTTCTGGTAATAAGCGCCCGTCACGCTATTAATATCATCGGTAATTTCAAACAATAAATAGAGATAATCCTCATCCCAAAGCGCCTTATAGCGTCCAGTGAAATCCTCCTCGCTCGAAGGTTCGGAAAGATCCTCAAAGCCCACCCACGCCTCATTAAGCGTATCCCACTGCGCCAATTCCCAAACAGCATCAACTTGACCATCGATAACCGGCGCAACATCAACAGACTTGGCCACATTGTGATTATCCCCCGAAGGCGTTACTAAATCACAATCTTCAATCTCGTAGCTAATCGTCAGTTCAGGCTTTATATAGTGCATTTCAGTGAGCGAATTACAACCGATATCACTACCTGAAACATCCACAGCAACCAACTTTGGGTTACCTTGAATACTTAGCGAGCTAATATCACCAGTCGCCACCACCAAGGTTTCGAGTTGCGCCAAAGCACTAATATCAAGACTGGACAACCTACCCGCATTCAACACGCTGAGTGAACGTAAATTAACGCCAGTACTAATATCTAGACTGCCATAATTACCACCATCCACAATAAGCTCACTCACGTGCTCCAAACCCGCAATCGCTACTGGCTCGTTAAAATACCCGCCAGATAACACCAATGTTTTCAGCGACGTTAAATTCTCTAAACCCGTCCAATCCATAATTTGTTGGCTACAGCTCAAATGTGTGAGCTCATCAATGTAAGCCGTACTGGCATTCTCAACACAAGTCGCCAACGCATCGCTGGCAAACTCTAAAGTACTTACTCGGCCGGTCAAATCTTCGACTGACTCACTACTCATGCTAGAAGCCGAGCTATTGGTTTGCGCGCGACTACTCACCGCAACTTCTTGCAAAATTAACGGCTGAGCAATAGCGAAAACCCAAGGCCATAAATCGGGACTGGTATAGGCCCGCGGCCACACCGTATGGTTTAAATCATTACCGCTGATTTGACCATCTTCTTGATCACCCGGATCCACATTCTCCCAACCCACATCCTGAACGCTGGGGTAGCTGGTAATAAAGGTGCAAGCGCCGTCCTCGGCGAGCGCAACAACATCGCTACTGGTTTCATCGTAAGGATTATTTTCATCACCCGGCACATGGTGCGCCCAAACAGGTAATTTGGAGTCAATAAGGCTTCGCATTGTTGTGCGATCGGGTGTGTGGCCAGACAAAGGAATAGCAGCGGCAATTAAGTCTGGACGGCGCAGTGCAACACCCCAAGACCCCGCCCCGCCCATTGAGATACCCGTGACATAAATACGCGCAGGGTCAACTTGATGATTGGCAATCATGTTTTCAATTAAGGCAATTAGCGCTTCACCTGGCGCACTCGCTTTATTAGGATCAAAGCGCCAATCACGGCCTGCGCCATTAGTCCATTCAGAACTTCCCTGCGCACAATTGCAGTGCGGCGCAATAATATAAGCGGGGAATTGCTGCTGATATTCATCCGTAAGTAGCGAGTTATTGGAGGCGAAGAAGTTAGTGGTATGGCGGTTATCCCATAAGTCAGCTGCGGTATTTCCGCTCTCACCCAAGCCATGAAGGTATATCACCAAAGGGAATTTAACATCGGGGTCGCCATCCACTTGATACGGAGAATGTAAAAACCAAGGCAAACTAAAGCCATCAACTTCAACGGGCAATTGCTCCACCATCAAAGCCTTAAAATCGAGAACCGTATTGTATTGATCGGTATCAGACGATGCTAAATGCGGCGCCCAAGCCTCGCTCGCCGCTGGCGGCGCCGGAGGACATTCGGTTCGGGGGGCAATGACCGCCTGCAAGGTGGTTTCTGCACTTGATGAGCTTTGCGTGCCAAGGCTCGACTTTGAACTAACTGAACTCGAATCATCAAGCTGGGAGCTGGAGCTGGAGCTGGAGCTGGAGCTGGACAGTATGGTGGCCGACGAGCTAGAAACCGTAGAGACTTCACTGCTCATATCAGTACCGGCAGAAGAGCTCGTGGTACTTTTAGCAACACAGCCCGAAAGCAACCACGCCCCGCAAGCTAATGTGGCCGCCCTTAAAACCAAGCGCCAAGACTGCGAAACAAATGACATGAACATGCTACAAACCTGAATTTAATAAATAGAAATATCGCGAAAAATACTAGAAGTGGCACCAACTGACGCAATGATATAGGCGCCACCTTACCAAAAGTAACACCTTTGTGCGCGCATTAATGTATACGTATTGAAGAGTAAAAAGACCATTACACTAAAAAGGGCGCAATATGCGCCCCAAAGAGTCAAGATTTAAAATGTTGCGTAACATTAACGCAACATTAAATCCAATGAGTTTATTTAGAGTTGATTAGATCGTGGCTGAGATATAGAAAAAACCCAGGGCCACAGATCAGGATTCGTATACGCACGAGCCCAAATATTATGCGGCGCATCACTTGGGTCGGCATCTGCCGGATCATCGGCGCCCGTCCCCTTGGGATAGCGTGAGATCCAAGCACAACCACCGCCATCACTCACAAAATCAACCGCACTTTGCGCATCACCAATTGGGTTGCTGCCATCACCTTCGCCGTGATTAGACCAAACAGGCACCTTGCTATCGTGCAGTTTTTTAAGATCGTTCGTAGAGGCTGGATGCCCCGCCAACGGAATCGCCGCTGCAAATAAATCTGGGCGACGAACCGCAAACTCCCAAGAGCCACCTCCCCCCATAGACGGTCCCGTCACATAAATACGGGCAGGGTCGACTTGCTTTTCAGTGATCAGTTTTTCAATCAGCGTTAATACCGCGTCACCGTATTTAGACGGTGCATCCTTCATTTCAAAATTACGCCCGCCATCTGACGCCCACTCGTTAGAATAGAAGTTACAATCGCACAATGGCGCCAAAATATAAGCGGGGAACTGCTCTTGATACTCTGTGCTTAACAGCGATTTAGCCGAAGCAAAAAAGTTTTTAGCGTGGCGATTATTCAGGTGTACATTTTGTTCGCTAGGGTTACTGCCTCGCTCTGCGCCACCATGTATATAAACAACCAAGGGAAAGAGTGCATCAGGGTCGCCGTCGGCTTGATGCGGCGAATGTAAATTCCAAGGCAGGTCGATTCCCGTTTCGTTAAAAACGGGCTGCTCAACCATCAATTCCTTAAAGTCTCGTACCACATCATGCGTGCTCGGGTATGCAGACTCCGCATAATGCGGCTTCCAATCACCGAAATTAGGCGCTGGCGGTGCTGGTGGGCAGCTTGTACGAGGGATGATGTCACCCAGCTCAGCAGCGCTACTCGAAGAAGCGCTACTGGCCACAGAACTGCGAACGGAAGAACTAACACTAACATCACTGCTAGAGGTCATCACCGACGAAGAGCTTACGGCTACACTACTGGGGATCATATCGCTTGAGGAAGAGCCCTCGCTTTTAGGTTCGGCAACACAGGCCGTAAGCATAAGCAGTGAAACCAAGGGCAGAACCGATTTAAACCGGATAGTATCTTGTATTTTTTTTGTGGTGAGACAGAAAAGCATAATATTGCGCCTAAAGTAGCCTAAGTCATACTTACCAGTCGGTTTATCCGCAATAGCCGATACTCGCGCCAGTAATTTAGGGCGTCACTTTACTAGAAGTTCTACATTAGGATTGGACGCAGCCCACACTTAAAACAGAACTTAATCTCACTTCGGAATTGACAACGAAAGACAAAAAGGGGTTGGCATTTATACAAGCAACAGCGTTAGAAAGGAGCCTACAGCCAATACAGTGCTAACTGACCGCTGGAGGATTTTTTGATCTCGACGGGAATGTCACGCCATGCCGCACCGGGCTTTACAATGCTGCCGTTGTTCGAACGAATACTGGTGATAGTAATGACGGTTCGCGCCGTTTGCTTCGCCGCGTTGCTTTCTAAACGAGCACTTGATAAAGAAAAAGACTTATAAGCCCCCATGAGTTGTTGCACAAAAACCTGCTTATCCTCTGGAATAACATAGTTATCGACCAACGATGCATGATCCTTGCGCTTAAAGGTGGCAATAAAGCCAGCAACAAGATCTTTAGCTTCATTGTCAAACTTAGCCTTTCGCGCGGCTAACTCTTTTTTACGCGCTTTCTCGGCTAACTGCTTAGCCTCCAAAGCCTGCTTTTTTTCCAACGCCGCCAAGCGTGCGTCTTCGGCTTGTTTGGCTTGCGCCGCTACACGAGCCTCTTCGGCTAAACGTTCTGTCTCCTTCCGCGCCTCCTCCAAACGCTGCTGCTCTGCACGCTTTGCGCGCTCAGCTTTAATTTCGGCCAACTCCGCTGCACGCTCTGTCGCCAAGCTACCCGCTTGTCGCAACTCGGTTTGTAGCTTCACAATTTTTTGATCTTTATCTTCTACAACAACCGCAGCCTCTGCGCTTATAGATTCAGCCACACTCGAGGCCTGCTGCTGCCAGAACCAAAAACCACCGCCGCCAGCCCCTAACACCAGAAAAAGCGTCGCAACAATTGTGCCCCAAGCCTTAGCACCGCCAGGCTTAGCATCGTTAGACTTGCGCCCCCTAAACGAGGTGATACTATCGCTACTCGCTGGCGGCATTAATACGGTGCGATCTTTAGCTGCTGCCTTACGTGCAGATGCCGCTTTTTTTCGCGATTTGGCCGAGGGCTGCTCCGCCAATAGCATCTGCTTCCAAGATGCCATGTCTTGAGGCCGCTCTTCTACACGAAACCCCAAGCCTGCATCCAAAGTCGCTAAAAATTGATGGCTAAAGCCTAAAGCCTCGCAATCGATTAAGGGTAACTGAGGGTCCGGTTTGCCATTCATTAACGCCGTTGCCCGCGCCATTGCCTCGGCCGGCTTTGTGCCTAACAACATATGGTGGAATGTACCGGCAAGGGCGTACACATCCGTCCAGGCACCCTGCTGATCGCTGCTGGCGTTGTACTGCTCAAACGGCGTGTAACCAAACGAGACTAAACTTGTGAGTTTAGTGGTTTGTTTAAGCGCACCGCGGGCAGAGCCAAAGTCCAGCAATACTGGCTCGCCATCGGCCCGCAGAATAATATTGGCCGGTTTAATATCGCGGTGAATAAAACCTTTGCTGTGCACAAAATCCAAGCCATCCATCAAGCCAATCAGCATGCTAGTGAGCTGCGATTCTGTAAACACTACTTTCGAGGAGATAACTTCCGACAGGCTTTGCCCCGCCTCAAGATCCATCACCATATAAGCCGTATTGTTATGATCAAAAACACTGGAAACACGAACAATATTCTTATGGCTGAACTTAGCGAGGGTTCGCGCCTCAATCACAAACTTTTCTAGCCCCCAAGCGTAAACGTTATTATTGTCTGACGTGGTAGGCTCTAAAGACTGGGTATGCCCCTCACGGCTGGCATATTCAATGGGGAAGTATTCTTTAATCGCAACATTGCAATCGAGGTTAGTATCGCGGGCAAGGTAAGTAATGCCAAAGCCTCCACGGCCCAGCACCCCTTGTATTTCGTACCAGTGCAGCTTGAAGCCCTTTGGCAGAGCGTCTTTGACTTCAAGTTGTTTCATATTTGGCCACGGAACCACGATTCTGAATAGAATTTAAGTCGCGTAGTGTAAAAGGCCCAGCGGATCTGGGCAACAAGGATTTTGGCTGATTGGGGTGTGGGAGATTGGCGTTGAGTGTTTATCCCTGCCCCGCAAGCCCCCCGAGCGATACAATTGATGCATACCTACTCGAAAAAGCCACCATATCCGCCCGCTACAGAGCAGACTGACAATCAAACATTAGCTCTCCTTTCTCCAAAAAAGTATCTGGATGGTAATCAACCAAACTAAGGCGAGCAGATCGAGGCGCAACCGAGGGGGCATTCGATACATCACTCAGTGCATGCACGAACAACCCACTAGCCAAAGTCCTAACCGCCAACTGATAGCTGTTAATAAACTCAACCCCCGATAGCGTTTGCACACTGTGCGTCATAACCCAAAACTGCAAACCCTGCCTTTCCAGCACAAGCTTATGGCCACCCTCTTTGTGCTTATGATGACTCAGCACCACATCAAAAAAGTGGCTTTCGCTTTCAACCCCAGCATAAGCCGATAAAGAAATACCACAACTCAGCGATAAAGGCTCAACGGCAAAGCTCTTAGCGACAAAGAGAAAACTTAATATTACCCATAATAAAGTGAATCGTTTTAGTGGCATGATGAAGGATCCAACACAAAGGTTTTGAATTCCGAACGAGTCATTTGTTGTGCATTAGAGCACTCGGTGTAACCCGCAGATTGCAACTTTTGCTCGATGGCACTCGAGACAAAAAATACAGCAACCACAATAGTCAGCAATACTAAGGATAAAAGCGGCTTAGCGAGAACACTCGCCTTTTTCTCCCCAAGAAAACTATACGCATGCACAGCAGGAACAAAGAGGCCACTCAAGTAAACACCTAACGCACCCTGAACTACAATACTTTCACTCTGTTCAGCAACAGAGAGCCCAATCGACACCCAGCGACTGTAAATATAGCAAACAGCCAGTAGCGCTAAAACATCAAAGAGCCCAAGAATAATATGTGCGGTACGCGGGTTCATCGCTAGTAAAAAATCCCCTGCCCTACAGGTAAGCCATTTTGCACCTGCCACTTCAATCTTCGCTCAACTTGCTTTATTTGCCGGTTTAATTCGCCCCAACTCTGGCATGCTCACCGGATAATTACGCAACGCTTTTACCTATCGCCTTTCCCCAACCGCAAATCAAACCCTCCACCGAAAAATGTCGAGCGCTTGTGCTTGGGCATTTATTTTATTTCACTTCCGTCCTTGTGAGCATGTATGTTTTCCTTTTTACTTAACGATATTGTTAACAGGATATGCAGCCTCACACGTAAGAGAAAAAGACCGATAACAGGTACACCCTTTTTTAAGGCGCAACAACTACACGATCAAAGTCAGCAATATAGAAAGCCGCACTTCCTGCAGCTATTACTATTTCATAATGCCCAGGAGCAGCAGGAACAGTCCACTCAACTAATGCCGTACGAGCAACGTCATCAAAAGCAACGACATCATAAGTACCGCCCGACACCCAAGCATCAAGTTCAAGCGTGGGATTTAGCGCACCAACAATATTAGCTTCTGACGTCCACCGAACCTCATATGCTAATACCTGGGAAGAACTTACGACACCGTATTGGCTACCAACTAATAATCGACCACTAATATCAAATGAGGCCAAAGCTGAATCATTTACAGCAAAAAGGGAGTTATTACTTTTATGTATATGCTTTAACCCCTCAAACAGCTGATAGCTTGCGCCAACAACTGGCGCCTCAGGATCTTTGATATTGGCAGAATTAACTCTAGTCCCCCCCAGGGAGCCGACACAGTAAAACCGATCTTCCTCTAAGATAAAGGATGTCGATCTGCGGCTTACAAAAGAGCAGTATTCGTCACTCATATAACTCTTAGCTACAGGTAAAGATGGATTACCCACGTTAGTGATACTAATACCAAATCCAGCCTGATCGAAACCAGGGGGATTATAAACATAGCCATCACCAGCAGCGTATATCGAGTTTACATAATTGACTAAATAACCCAATTTATTAACACCGCCAGCAACTTCATGCTCCCATATTAGAAAACCATGATCGGGACGCTCAACGGCTTCTGTTATAAACGCTTCCGCCACATATAAACGCTGACCATCCGAAACCATATTTCGTATTTCTTCACCAGCACGAAGCATCTCTGCAGCAGCATCAACTCCATTAAGCATAAGGTCAAAACGCGCAAATACCGCATCGTTTCCAACATACAAATAATTATCAAAAACTAACAGTTGAGCAATCGACCCACCATTATTAGGAGCAATATATGTATCCGTAATACTGTTATTTCCTGCGATCAAACTGTCAACACTCAACTTTGCAACATCAAAAGATCCAGGGGTCGAACTATAAGGAACATATAGGTCATCACCATTGATAGCTAAGCCATAAGAAGAGCCACCCGCATCAAAAGAAGCATCCGTATCAAAAGGCAAGGATGGGTTAGATATATCCACAACGCGGATTTCACCACCTCCGCTCAACACTACGTGTGAATCGTTTGCAACAGTTATTGTAGGATCAACAGATAGCAACATCGTAGCTTGAGGAGTAAAAGAGGTACCTCCAGAAACAAAAGGTGCCTCAGGCACTTCGGCAGCTTCACCGCCATACCGAAGAACTTCCAATTCGTAAAACTCCTCTGCCTCATCAAATTGCGCATCTGAGGGTTTCGTCGCGGTAATGCGCACGATTAAACCATTACCGGAGTTAATATAAGAGAAAGCGGACGGTTTAGGCACAATAGTAACGACACCATTATTGTCTACTGTCGCAACAGTCTCATCCGAACTTTGATAAATAATTGGCTCAGATGAACCCTGCGCACTGACCAACTCTGCAGGTAAGCTGAACTCTTTATCCTCACCAATGAATTTAACAACTGTTTGGCCATCGACAAGATCGCCGAAAGATATGGTTTGCGGTTGGATAGGCAGGCTAACGGTAAGATCAAACCGGTTGATTATCGGTGCATACTGATCATCCCCAGCGCGAATCACTGTCAAAGTCACATCACCAACGCCGACCAATCTCACCGCACCTGTTACTGCGTCGACTTGAGCAATTGAAGGGTCGCTGGATAAGTAAATATATTCTCCAGCGCCAACCACGTTGTTAGCAGAAAGTGTAAAGGAATCGTTTGATGTGGGGTTAGCGGGAATGCCCGAAACAGAAATAGCGCTTTGCGAAGTACGATTTTCTGGTGAAACTTTTATCCAATCGTAATCAGCGACATAGAAACCTTGACCAACCAATGTCACTGCAATTTCAAAATGCGCACTGGGATTAACCGCTTCATTGTTTGATGTTGGTAGAGTCCAATAAACTACTGCTGTTCGGCTCACTGCATCAAAATTTGAAATAAAGCACTGCCCCTCGGAAACCTCACACCCAGCTTGCTCGGCGGGCAAGTTATTTCCCCAGCTTAGCGTGTAGGTGCGAATACCCCCCAAGGTTATATCTCCATCACCTGACAGCGAGATATCCGTAGCTAAATCTAGTTTACTAATCCCTCCACCTTCACTTTTAGCAATTATTCCTTGCCCAGCAGGATAAATTTCGCCCGTACCAACAAAAGAAGCTTTTCGCCTTGGGCTAAGAGGGTCTCGATAATCTAGAACATCCAGCTTTTTATAAGGATCTACCGAATTTGTAGGTGGAGAAACTCTCTGCACTGAATAAAAAAGCTCTCTATCCACATGATACGAAGCGATTTGAATCGAAGATGGCGTCGCGAAATGGGTCAAATTTATTTGAGAGATAGGTGCGCCAGGGGCTTGCCCGGACAGATCATAAACCCTTAACTTCCCTGAATTATTTAAAGATGAGGCGCTTTCATAATCAAAACCATATACCAACGCATCATTGATTCCAAACACAGTACTACACCCTGTAAGGGTGGCGAGAACAGATGTATTACCTCCAACGAGAATATTCCGGATATCACAACTACCTCCAGCCCCTACGCCAAATAACAGCCCATCAAAGCTTTCACTATGAACAAAGCCTACATCCAGTAAACTTAGATCGGCACCAGCGGCAAGGTCATTCAGATTGTCTGAGTAATACACTTCAGCACCTCGAGAAAGAAGCAAGCGATCATTGGCAATTGTTGCGATACCCAGGCCATTAATTGGAGCCGAGCGAACAATAGTCGGCTGTCGTTTGTCGGAGATATCTACCAAGTAATACTCATTGCCCCCACCCTGATCAAGAACTAACATCCAATTATCATTCACTGCAATAGAGTAGCCCTGAACACCGAAATCAAAACTTATTACACTCATCGATTGGCGCGATGTATTATTCTGTATCAGCTTAGATATACCGATTCTATTATCCGACAATTGAGAAAATACATATTCCCCATGTGCAGCAACAACACCAGTATCCGAAGCCCCTCCGATTTGCGCTAAATACTCCCCTGAGATAAACACGCCAGAAGGTATAGGCTCCTGCCCCTGGTATGCGGATTGCCCTAAATAGCTCACAGCCCGGAATTGATAACTTGCAGAAGCTGGATGGTATTCCACTCCTCCATCCTTCACACCACTAATGATAGCTGAACCAGCTCGACGACCCGGAGTCACCTCACCTGTTAACGCATCAACCGTCGCCACTAATTCATTACTAGAGCTATAAGTAACCGCACCATCACCACTGCCACCCAATGCTGAAAGAGTAAACGAATCATCACCGACAAACACTTCATGTGAATAACTGCCGTCACCAGTAACGTTATTACCTTGAGCATCAACAAAATTTAATGGGGCTTGGTCTATTATTGGGGAAGTAAATGTAACAGTCACCACAGTCGAAAGCTTAGTTTCAAGCTCAGTAGCTCCAGTAAATCGTGCTCGAGAAAAAATTCGATACTCTCCTGGCACTTCAGGTGTAAACGTACAAACTACCGAGTTAACCTCCAAGCAATCAAAGCCTAATACTGGGAAATCATCCGGCAAAGGTGCAGCATTGTTGTTTGAATCCAGCTGCTGCCAAACATGTATTAATTCACGACCACCACTATCAGTTGTTGCGGGGTTTTCTAATTCCAAGACTACAGGCTCTCCAAGTGTAAACTCAGTTTTATCCAGCGCCTTAATTTTTGGTATAGGTACAACAATATCCTCAGGGTCGATCACTGTTGTTGTTATTGTCAAATAAGAAGAATGACGAACACCACCAATCACTTGGTAATGAACCTTCGTAGTAAATGAACCAATAAGGCCATTTGTAGTGAACTGAATATGATTAGCTTCATTTTCAACAAGAGTTTCACTGGCTACGCGAGTGGATAGATCACCCTCAAAATCCACCCCTCTCGAAACTCGATCATCAGGGTTAATACCGGCAAAAAATACACTCACCGTCTTAATTCCACCGGGTACAATTTGGATAGGAAGCTCGGTTATTTCAATACCGTCAACATCTAAAAAAGTTATAGGTAATTCATAAGAAATAATAACAACCGAAGACTCAATATTATTAGCTTCATCACTAGCAACAACTTTCACAAGATAATCATCAGCAACGGTCGGTGAAAAGACGCACTGCCCAACACTATCGCCACACTCAATTACCTCGGTGAAGCTAGCGCCGTCCGTACTTTGCAACCAAGTATAAGTAATCGCCTCGCCATCTTGATCCGTTATAGCTACATTTTCTAAGTTAAGTTCAACAGAATCACCAATTGTTAAAAAGTTACCAGCAAACGTTCCGATGACAGGCCTTACCGGGTCATCGTTATCAGCGCTAACCGTAAATGTATCGATCGTAATAGCCTGAAAGCTTCCATCGCTAAAATTAAAGGCAACGGTAGAGCCATTACATTGATAATTCGCAACATCTTCTTCGGGGATAAAGTATTGGCTATATACCTCTATATTATTTGCATCGCGAGGAGCAACCCCTGTTCCGCTAATAGACAAACGGTCGCAATGGTTACCCCATACAGGGTTTCCGAAAACAGTAATTGAAGGATCGGGGAATTCAATACTAACCCGCTGATAGGATTCAAGCCCTTCTGTGGGTAAGCCTTCACTACTCCCAGGCTCTAAACTACCAGCTTCTAAAATAGAGATCACAGGGGCTGGGCTAACTGTCGCTGGAATTGTCACAGGATAAGCAGGGGAGCTTATGTCATGAACACCATCCGACACATCGAGATAAAACAATACATTAGTAGCAGTGAATGAATCAGGAAAAGTATCCACAGAGCCTAAGCCAGTTGCGGGGTCTGTAACAATATTAATTCCTTCCGCGCGCCAGTTATAAGTGAGCGTTGGTGAATCATCGCTGACCATAGGCTCGCCACTATTCAGTGTTTGAGCATCTAGGGTATAAACCAAATTAATATCCACCTGTGGCAGCACAATACCTCCGGCAATAATGGGGGCATCGTCATTAGCACTTACAGTGAAAGGGGTTGGGAAAGTTCTCGATTCGCCATTTACAGCAATCGTCCAAATACTTTCGCAGTCATAATCCGTAAACGCTTCTGGCCCAGTGAATGTGTAACTTAGTGTTTGCACTGTCTCATCAGGACTAACGCTTACCTGAAAATCTGTTAATGAGAATATTTTATTACCACAATTTGCTGTCCACTCCCTAAGCCCTATTGCCATAGGCTCAGGAAATTCCGCAGTCGTTGTTAAGGTTACAGGTGTACCTTCAGACGGCAACTCAGGATCGAAAGCCAAACTAATAATCGGCGTTGGATCGATAGGCGTATTCACAGTGATATTCACCAATGCTGATGGCACCTCTGTTTCGCCATCGAATGCAATAACCGCTACGGTATATTCACCAGCCGCTAAGGGGCTAAAGTTACAGGCTTCAACATCACCACATATTTCAACAGCTACCCCATCGTTTTTTACTTGCAGCCAACGATAAGTGATTGGCTGTTCCTCAGGGTCGCTAGAAGCAAGATTTATTGCTAGCGGTAAGGATTGATTAATTTCTAATACGTTATTTACAACGCTGGTAATAGCCGGCATGCTCGGCGCATCATTATCGGCAGCTATCCTCACTGTAATATTCGTCGGAGGTGATGTTGCAGAGCGATTGCCTTGTGCATCCACCACAACCAAACTCACTGAAAAGCTGGTATCCGCCAATAAATTGGGGGCCGTGATTTCGATAGATTCATTGGTGAGGTCTGCAAGGGTTAGGCCTAGATCCGCAAGGGAAATCTCGTCGGTACCGATGCTCCATTCAAAATTGTCGACCGACTCAAAATCATCCGTTGAAGTCGCTGCGCTTAGCGTTAATTGCGATACAGAAGTATCAACTTCAGTCTCAGGCAGTTCGATTTCGCCAGTTAATGCAGTGCCGGTATCATCCGAGATCACCGCAACCGGTGGCAGGTTACGTGCACGCACGGTAATTTCAAAACTATCGCCATCAAGCATTTGCACTTGAGTACTGGCATCGGCAACATCTAGTAAAAATGCAACCGTGGAATCTACTTCAAAGACATCCAGCGGGAATGTCACTGTTCCGATAGAGCCCTCATTCGTTACTGTAATGCGATCGCTATATTCAGCCTCTACACGCCACGTGTAATTCAGCTCATCCAGCGGTGTATCGCTATCGATTACAATCGAGTTGCCGGCATTTAGCGTTAAAGCATTTAAGGTGAAAGGCATGCCTACAATGGCTACAGGTAAATCGGCGTTATCTAACAAAATAACCGACGGCGGATTATCGACGGGGGCTACAGCAAAGTCACCCGTAGTTCCCGTTACGCCACCTTGGCCATTACCATCATCAACAACCAAATCAATTTTACAGTTATAACTTTCAATCGTTGCGGGTGCAGTAAAGCTACCACTTAGCGTTGCTTCGCCAGCAATGGGGCCATTTACCGGGCTTTGTTCTAGTTCAATAACTGATCCACCACAAATCGCAGACCAGACATATGACGGTGTCATGACCGGTGAGGTGAAATTAACGGTCGCACTAACGCTTACAGTCTCCCTTTCGGTTGGGCTTGCTCTCACCTCTAACGTAATGGCTGGCGCCACATAACCCGTTTGGCCTGTAATGATGATAGGCGCGGATTCTACCGGCGGGGTAACGCCATCAGAAACCTGCACAACGATCGAATAAGTTGTATCAACAAATATACCATTAGGCACAGTAAAGCGCGTGCTAGAACCAATTTGCACCGAGAAGCGGTTATCGTTGGCGCCGCCGCCCACAACTCGCCATTCGTAAGTTAGCCCCTGATTTTCTGGGTCTATGGCTGTAGCCGTTAAATCAATAAACCCACCTTCCGCTACGGTAAGTTCAGCAGGTATCGCTGTTAATGCAGTAATAATAGGGTCATCGTTATTGGCAGTAATATTCACCGTATGCGTAGAACTAGCGACTCCATCATGTTCGTCAGTAACAACCAAGGTAAAGGTTAATGGCGCTAAATCGAAATCATCACCGGTGCTGCCACTTAAATTAGGCGCAGTAAACGTCAGCGATGGCTGATTCAAGTCCAAGCCGTTGGTATCCATGCCGGTTACTAGCCATTGAAAACCTAAGACGTCGTTTGGCGTGAAATCATCTAAATCACCCGAGGCTAAATCAACGGGATCCAAAGTTATTTCATTTGCAATAAAGTTGCCTTCTTCGTCAAACTCGCTTTCTAAGACTGTTCGCTCTGAAGCATTACCAGCACTGGGCGGCAAGTTACTACCAGGAATGAACAAAACACCGGAGCTTGCCGCAAGGCCAGACTGCTCATCATCAATCGCACGAAGCTCATAAATGAACGTTGCATCTAAAGGGTGTTTAGGAATGCTTAAGCTGGCTGTTGTTTGACCATTGTTTAAATCGCTAGGCGTACCGATGTTAGATTCGTTCAACCAACTAACAGGCACATCAATTACACCATTATTAGGTATTTGGACCCACTCAAAGCCAGTTAACAGATTTTCTGGATCACTCACAGAGCCGACCAATTCACCAATAAAAAGAGAACTATCCTGCGGTGATTCTATTAGCGAATGCCTAACAAAGGTGGCGACGGGTAAATCGTTAACGGCGGTAACACCCTCCAGCGTCAACGTGAAGGTATCGGTGCCTGGCGTTGCTTCACTATCATTAACAGTAACCGTAATGCCACAATCATAAATTGCTGTGCGATTAGGTAATACTAACTCCGCCTCTTTAGCGAATGCAGAACCGTTTGCTTCAACCTCGTTAATGCCGTCTAGCGTGGTTATTGCAAAAACAGCATCACTACAGTTATCCGCTAATGCCCAGGTATAGCTGGCTATTTCACTGGTATTGCCGGTGACAGCAGCCTGCAGCTGAATAGTCGCACCTTCTTCAAGTACGGCATTAACAGAGGTTACATTTAATACGGGCGGGAAATAACCTTGGCCAATAGTAATCTCAACATTCGCACTGCCCTGCAAGCTGTCCACATCGTCAGCCTGAATAGCTGTCGCCGTGAATGTCACCACGGTTGTTGCATCCGGTAAATTAGGCGCAGTGATTGTTACATCGGCTTGGTTCTGGTTACCGGCAAAATCGATCACATCGGGTAGTGCGCTCCAAGTGATGTTGACGGGGTAATCGCGATGCTCAATATCGGGATCAATAACGGTACTATTGAGTTGAACTTGCCCCAAGCTGGCAACATTACTCACATTCGACGAAGCAGAAACAACCGGCGCATCGTTGTCAGCTTCGATGGTAATGTTTAAGTCTTTACTTACCTGCAGGTCACCATCAGATACGGTTAACACAAACAGCAGATTTTGTTCAGCCGCAAAGTTAGGCGTAACAAAAGTAAAGCTTTCTTCACTCAATTCCTCCGCCGTTAAACCTAACTCGCCTTCGGCCCATGCTTGGGCATTAGCATAAATGCCAAGGTCAAAACCGGCGTCTAGCGATAAGTTCCAGTTATAAGTTAATGCTTCGCCTTGTGGAGTCTCATCAAATGATTGCGCCGCCGATACGGTTAGCTCAACCTCAATTTCACCATCCGCACGCTGCGAGGGATGCTCAGTTTCATCAGCGGTAATGCTGCCCGTGGTATCGGTGGCGCCTACCACCTCAATACCGTCAACACTGATAATCGCTGTGGGCGCTTGGTTAGTCGCAGCTACGGTAATAGCAATAGTTGCAGGAGTTGCATCACAACGTAGAGGATCATCTTCAGCATCACACACGGTTAAACTGAAGTTTAAGATCGTCTCTGAAGGTTGCTGGGGAACAGCAAAGGAAGCATTGCCATCGGCTTCGCCAAGGCTTAACCAATTTACCTGAACAATATCAGCTGCGTCTTGGGTCCAGCGGTAATACAAGGTGTCGCTTTCTTCATCCCTTGAGCCGCTGCCATCCAATAGCTCATCCGTTATATCTTCTGGGTCATGGCCCGTAATGGTTAGTGCACGGTCGGCGATGACGGCAACGGGGATATCATCGATCGCTCCCACGCTTACGCTTAAAGCCGGTACCACGATTGCGTTATCCGCATCTGTAACCGTTAATTGGATGTCACAGGTGTAGTCCGCTTTTTGTTTATCCGGTGTGTTAAACGTTAAGGTATTTCCCACTGCATTACTGAAGTCAGCCAATACTGGCTGCCCTAAACAGGTAGATGCACTCCAGTCGTAAGCGGTAATCGCTTCTGTACCCTCGGTGGTGATGTTCGCCGTTATTACCGCTGCGGCGCCTTCTAGCACAGGAGCATTTAAACTTAACACCACTACGGGCGCGATATAGCCTGAGGTCACGATGACGGTTTCGCTGGCGACACTTTCTTTTAAGAAATCTTCACTACCGGCTTCAGCCACGGTAACTTCGAAAGTAATCGTCAGGTCTTCGTTTTCAACCGGTGCTTCAAAGCTACATTGGCTAGTGGTATTACCTTCGCTACACGCTACCGCTGCAGGGTCGTTCGTGGCTAGGGCGTTACCGGTTTCGTCAAGTTGCTGCCAGCTATAGTTTAATGTGCGAATGTTTTCGGGATCGCTTGCAACCGCCTCAAAGGTGATGGTATCTCCACCGTTTACGGCCACGGGCGCATTGAGTGTTAGTGCTGGCGCTGTATTTTCGGCTTTTAGTGCAAAGGGGTAATCCACGGCTGTAGAGGTTGCACCTTGCGTATCTTCAACCACCAAGGTCACAACTAAGCCTGCCACTGGCGCTTCGAGGTCGTTAATCACAAAACTAAACTGCGATTTCCCTAGCCCGCTATCTTCGGCCACACCTAGGGCTGCTAAAGCCGCGTTGGGTGTCCAGGTATAGGTTAGGTCGTTCGCTGCCGTAAATAGATCTATTTCCGCACTACCCGCGAGCGGTATAGCTTGCAGAGTAACGCCGGCATCTTCGGCAATGTCTGTTGCACTAGCAGGCATTACAAGGCTTATATCGGCTTTTGGAGTATCGTTATTGGCCGCGACGATGACTTCAAGACTCGCTGTAGATACGGCATTTTCGGCAGTGGTGCGGCCCGCTTCACCACCATCGGTTACGGTCAAGGTAAAGGTGATTAAGGCTTCTTCAGCAGCACTGGCCGGCACAAAGGTTGGAGCCGATTCAGTGGTTGAGTTTAATAGCTGCAGCGCTTCGTTGTTATTACTGGTCCAACTGTAATTTAAGCTCGGGCTATCAAGATCTTCAACGGTAATACCGCTCAGCACGATGGGCATGCCGGCATTGGCATTTACAGCCACCGCAGGGGCTATTGCTGTGGGGGCATCGTCACCTGCATTAATGGTAACCGCTAAGCTCGCAGCTCCTTCACCATTCAGTTCGCCATCAGCAACGGTTAGGGTGAAGTCACAGGTTTGTGGCGCTAACGTATTGCTGGCGGTAAAGCTGGCCACTTCGGCATTAGCATTAGTCAGCGAGCCATCACAGCTTGTTTCCCAGCCATAGGTCGCGATCGGGTTAGTGCCTGCGAGTGAGCCAGCAGCCGTTAGGCTAACGGCGACGCCTTCGGTTAACACCGTACCGCCACCCACAAGGGCTGCGCTGGCAGACGGCGCAAAATAACCGCGCTCGACATTCACATTCACGGTTTCTACTTCACTGATTGGGCCATTGGTAATCGCTTCGGTCGCGACCACTGTAAATACGAGTAATTGGCTATCGACCAGGATCGCAGGAGCAGTAAAGGCAAGCTCAGCGCCAGAGAAATTAGCTGGAATAAGATTTTCGTAACCTGCTGGCGCGACCCAAGCGTAGGTGTAATCAATAGAGGCTTGATCTTCGTCTTCGTTGTTTACCGTCGCGGTTAAGGTCACGCCGCTTTCGGCGGAAACATTCACGGGGTTGGGCTGAACGCTAACTTCGGGCGCGGCATTCACCGCTTCAACGGTTACGGTATAAGCCGTTGCTTCTGAGCCTTCACCTTGTTCGTCTGTCACGATTAACTGGAATTCCAGCGTGATGGCAGCAGCAAGGTTAGGCGTATCGA
>NZ_CEXWTU010000074.1:0-20282 GCF_982758155.1 Marinagarivorans sp.
GGTACCTTTCAGCCATTGCCAAGCCCGTTTGTGGTTGCGGTGACCGACTTAGGTGCCAATGTGGTGGCTGGGGCCCGTGTTAAGTTTGAAACACGCCGTGGGGGAGGTTTATTTGAAAATGGTGAGTCTGAGATTATAACGATCACCGATTCCGACGGCCGTGCCTCTGCTCATCTTACCCTTGGTGGATTGGAGGGGCTGGATCGGCAGGTCGTGCGTGCTCCCTTGCTTGATGCGCCACCAGCCGATATCACTAACCCATTTGGGCCCGTGATAAAAGTAACAGCGGGCTTTACCTCCACCGGCTTTACCCCTAAAGCACCAGGCTTAACCACTATTTCTGGAGTGGTAATGAACAACCAAGATCAACCCTTGCCAGGGGTGACTATTCTTGTCGATGGCACA
The DNA here is from genome assembly GCF_982758155.1 of Marinagarivorans sp. Taxonomy (NCBI): domain Bacteria; kingdom Pseudomonadati; phylum Pseudomonadota; class Gammaproteobacteria; order Cellvibrionales; family Cellvibrionaceae; genus Marinagarivorans; species Marinagarivorans sp. The sequence continues at coordinate 406 of NZ_CEXWTU010000074.1, forward strand.
ACGCGCCAAGCTGTGGCGGATAGCCAGGGACAATTTACAATAACAGAGGCACCAGTAGGGCCCGTGCATTTAATCGCCGATGGTTCAACTACTACCGTAGAGGGCGAATACCCAGCATTGGCTTATAACATCGTCACTGTATCCGGTGTTGATAACCCGTTATCAGCGCCGATTTATATGGTTAAACTGAATACTGCGAATGCAGTAATGGCGGGTGGTGAAGACGATGCCGTATTAACATTGCCCGAGGTGCCAGGCTTTAAGTTAGAAGTGCCGGCTCACTCGGTTACTTTCCCCGACGGTAGTCGTGAGGGTTTAGTGTCTGTCACGGTAGTCAATAGCTCTAAAGTACCCATGGCGCCGCCTAACGGTATGCAGCCACAGTTTATTGTCACCATTCAGCCTACGGGGGCCATGTTTGATCCGCCCGCGCGCTTAAGTCTGCCTAACGTAGATGGTCAAGCTCCCGGTGCGCAAGTGGAAATGTACTCATTTGATCATGACTTAGAAGAATTTGTGGCTATAGGTTTGGGTACCGTTAACGAAAGCGGAACCACCATCACCTCTAACTTGGGTGTTGGTGTGATTAAAGCGGGTTGGCATTGTGGTTCTACGCCGGGTGGAAGTGGGACAGGGCACGACTGTGGTGATTGTGCCGAGTGTGAAGGTGAATTTTGTGTTAACAACCCCGATGACCCAGTTGCGAACAAACTTCCCGACGTAAAGACAATCGGGCCTAAATATGTATCGTCTTCACTGATGGACGAGTTATCTGCGGATACTTTGGGACTTAATCAGGCTGACTATAAATTTGGTAACGCTATATGTAAGGATGTATGTGAGGGAGGCAAGAAAAAATACCGGCTAACAAGCTCCGGTGTGACCGCTAGTCAGGAAATTACAATAGCGACATCGTTGTTTGCCGCACCTAAAGATAGCAATTCAATTTGTGTAGCGGAAGAAGTGGCTGTGTCCGCCGCGTTACGAACTGAGGTGCTTAAACATGAGGAAATGCATTCAGAGCCGTATAAGGAATTGTATAAGAAATATAGAGAAAAATTTAGAAGCTATGGCACGTCGTTCGAGTGCAAAGAAGCCTATTTTAGTGTCTCTCTTGATTTTCCAAACGAGCTACAGATTGTGAATCAAAATGAGCAAAGCCATTGTCGCTTTAAAGGGATGCCAGAGTATATTCTTAGATGTGGCGGTACTGGGAAATGGGAAATTATTCCTTCAACTTACGACTCGGATAGTGTGTGCAATGAAATATAAAAATATTGTTCTCATAATGACTCTAATTTTCTCAACTCATAATAGTTTTTCTTCTGATGATCAAATAAGAGAGGAAAGTTTTTTTTCTATGTTCGACACGGCTTATTTGGTGGTTTCGGGGAAATTCGATTTAGTGAGTGTGCCAGATATTAACAATTATGGTGACGTCTTGGGGTATGGAGATACGTCTTATATAAAATTTGATATAAACCATATCTATAAGGGAGATGAAGAAGGGAAAGAAATTTTTGTCAGAATACACAATTATATACTCCCAAATGAAGATGGTACGATGTCAAGAGGGCATCAGTGGTATCAAAAATATAACTCGGATGTAAAAAAATTGAAGGAGCTGAGGAGGATAATGAATGATCTTAAGAGTCAGCTTTCTAGCGGAGAAATAGATCAGGCCTCATTTGATGACCAGTTGGAAGATGAAGTGACATCAAAAATTAGAAATGCCGGATTTGACACGGCCTATTATTTTGATTCTCCCTATAAAGGCGAGAAATTTTTTATCAGGAAAGATCGAGAGTTTATACTATTTCTAAAGCGTGCGCACATTGCGCCTACTATATCGAAGTTTAGCTTGGTGGATTTATCAAAAGGTATCGTTGTCAGCGATGAGAATGTCAGAAGCCTTTTGTTACAGATAAAAGAGCCTTAATAGGCGCTTGGGTGATTAGATTCTGTTGTTTATTACTGATAGTGAAAAAACTCGAAAAGCACACTGCAAGCCATTGGCAGAGCACTTAGATTAAGAGTTTCCGATCTATAACGACGGCTTTAACAGTTTAGCAACGGCTACGGTCATGGATGCCGAAATTGCTTTTGGTAGTAAGCTGGGTATCTATGATGCGCCGTACTTTATCTTTATCGTTGGTCATCTAAAAGATGGTCATTTAGTGAATGCTAGAGGCGCTAGTGATTTTTATGAGTGTAATGTTGTGAATAATAAAATTAAGCCTCTGTAAGTCCCTGAAGGTGTGAATTAAATGTTCGTTGCCTTTCCTAATATAATTCATGGGTTTAATGTAAGTGAAAGCCCTTTTTGATGTGATAGTTAGATGTGTAATTCTGGTGTGAAATACCGATCCGTATTGCCAATTGGTGGAGTTAATCAATGAAAAGCTTATTTGGGTCATTTGTGCTGGCGAGTGCTTTTTCGTGTTTCGCGCAAGTGAGTTTTTCTCAGGATCTCGGTCAAGGCAGAGAAGAATTGGTTTTGGACGAGAGCTGCATTGTGTCGGTGTTAAATCGAACCGTTCAGGCAGACGAAAACGGTCTATTTGCCCTGGCTAACATCCCATCTTTTATGGGTGCCGTGAGGGCGCGTGCTAGCTGTATACGCGGTAATAAAACTATTGTTGGGCAAACCGATTTTTTCAACGTTATTACCAATGATCAAGTTGAAACGGGTAGTTTTTATATTGGCGAAGAACGAATTCCTACCGCTTTAACATTGAATAACGGTTTGGCTGTAAGGTTTTTCGGTGCCGAGCAATCACGTGCGCTCAATTTACAGGCCAGTTATGCTGATGGTTCAACTGAAACGCTGGATTTAGCGCAGCCAAACCATGGCGTTAACTTTAGTACCAGCAATGGCGTAATCGCGACGGTGAACCCAACTGGAGTCGTGACCTCGCATGCGACTGGCGAAACGCTGCTGACCGCACGTAAAGATGGGGTGATCGCGATTTCCAGTGTGGCAGTAATTGCAGGGGGTGATAAAGACGGCGATGGTATGCCAGATTCTTTCGAAGACCTTTACGGTCTAAACCCTAACGATCCTATCGATGCCTTTGAAGATTTAGACCTAGACGGCCTGAGTAATGCCGAAGAATTTGCGTTATCAACCGAGCCCAATAGCGCGGATAGTGACGGCGATAAAATTGAAGATGGTGAAGAGGTTGTTGCTGGCAGTGATGGCTATATTACCGACCCACTTTTAGCTGATACCGATGGCGATGGGTTAAGTGATGGTTTAGAAATCTCATTTGGCTTTGACCCCCTTGACGCTTTGAGTGGTGATTTGCAATCTGTACTCGAATCGATCGAAGTTACCCCCGGCATTGTTAACATCCCGTACAACACGATAAATTCTGAGTCGACCTGGGAGCTCACGGTAACTGGGCACCTAATTGACGGGAGTACGTTAGATTTAACATCCACATCGCGCGGTACTAATTACGCCTCAGATAATCTAGAAATCGCCAACTTTGGTGTGGAAAGTGGCAAAATCTATGCCGGCGCCGAAGGCTCTACTCAAGTGACAGTCACAAATGGCGACTTTTCGGTAACGGTACCGGTTTCCGTTACAGCATTCACACCTCAAGCGCTTTCTGAAATAGTGGTGGGTGAGGGGCTTAACAAAATTGCCCTGCATGAGCAATTTGCGTTTGTTGTAGGTGTTTCTGGTCTGCATGTTATTGATGTAAGCAACCCTCAAGCTCCCATGCCTATAGGTCAGCTGGAATTGTCGGGTGAAGGCCGAGATATAAAGCTAAAAAACGGTAAGGCCTACGTCATAGTTTCAAGCGGGGGTTTAGCTATTGTCGATATTGAGGAGCCAGCAGCACCCGTTTTACTTAAGATGTTTGCTACACCTGCTGCTACAGACCTAGTATTGAAAGGGGATTATGCGATTATTGCCTCGGGAGGTTTTGGGGCGCGAATTGTTAATATTCGTGATGAGAATAATATTTTTGAGGTTAGTGGTGTTGCTGCTCAGGATGTGGGGTCTGGCGCAGTCACAGCTGTAGAAGTTGGTGGTGATCGGTTATTCATATCGACTTTGTTCTCAATAGCTGTTTTTGATATTCAACAGTTGGCCTCCCCGGTTCGGCTGTTTTCGATAAATAAAACTGGCGTTAACACGCTTGCTTATAGTGATGGCGTTTTGCATGTGGCAGCGGACGTGAGGGGATGGTCTTCGTATCGTTTAAATGACGACGGTACTTTAAGTTTTCTTGCTGGTGGGACAGTTCAAGAGTTTGCACCTTTAGATATCGCAATTTCAAAAGATTTTGTGTTTTGGTCTGGAGTGAGCCCAAATCTTATTTCTTATACGAATATACAGTTTGACGTACCGTTTTTTCAAAATGTAATTGGTTTTCCGACATCTCAGTTTTCGTTAGATACTACTTACGGTATCGCCGTTGATAATCAGTTTGTTTATAGTATTGATAAGCAAAGGCTAGTGATCGCACAATATAGAAAAATTGATGATTTTTTTGGGGTCGCCCCTAGTGTGACTTTGCTCGCACAAAAGAACAGCTTTTCACTAATGGATTATCTATTAGAAGGTATTGCAGAAGATGATGTGGGCGTTGACAGGGTGGAGTTTTATTTCAACGGCACTTTGGTCAACGTCGATTCGCTATACCCTTATCAATTTTCATTTTCTCCAATGGAGTTTACCGTCGTCGGGTGTGAAAGCTTTTCTGAGGTGGGTACTTTGCGTGCCAAAGCGGTGGATTATGGTGGCAACGAAACTTGGAGTGATTCCAGCTTTATTGAAGTTGACTCGGGTATGGCTGACGCACAACTATCGTTGGATTCGGGTAACATTGAACTTGACTTGGACTGTGATCGGGATGGACTGGGTAATCAGTTCGAAACTAATATCGGCACGAATCCAGCTTTAAAAGATAGTGACGGAGACTTCTTGACTGATGGCGAAGAAGTTGCTAGAAAAACAGACCCACTGGTACGTGATAGTGATGGTGACGGTATCGAAGACGGCGCGGAGGTTGCAGCTGGCACTGACCCTCTTAATCCGGACACAATATCCCCTGAACTTATAGAATCCCTCCCCGCTGGTAATGCCATCGATGTACGTGAAGATACTAAGATTGGTTTATTCTTTGATGGCCCGCTTAAAAGAGAAACGGTAACGGCAGAAACTACACAACTGCTTAACCAAAATGGTGATGTGATTGAGGCCCAGATATTACTATCTGATGATGGCTCCAGTATATCGATCCAACCTCTTCGATTTTTAGTGGCGGAAACCGCGTATCGAATATCGGTGGTGGGGTTGCGCGATACCGCTGGTAATCCAGCGGCAGACATTGCCTACAGCTTTCAAACCGGCATTAATATAGAGTTGGACGACGTGGCCCCCAGGGCGACATTTCTTAGAGCTCTTGGTTATGAAGAACGAGAGGTGCCAACCAATGTTGTATCTACTGTTGTTTTTGATGAACCCATCGACTCTGAGACGCTGACAACCGATAGTTTTTATTTGCACGATGCTCTAACTCAAGAGCGGGTGAGTGGTTTTATTTCACTATCAAACGACCGGATGCTTGCCCAGCTTATCCCGTCACAGTCTTTACATGTTGGGCGCACTTATATTCAATTTTTAACAGCTGATATTAATGATTTGTGGGGGAACAGTCTTGGTCCATATAACGCTGGGGCATTTACAACGGGCTTTTCTGTTGACGCCCGTCCACCAGAAGTTGTCGCGACAACTTTGCCTGATGGTCTAACGGATGTCCCTCTAAATGTTAGGTTGAGAGTAAGGTTTAATGAGCGAATATCTAAGCATACATTGCGCAACGTTCAATTGTTTAAAAATGGTGAGCTTGTTGATGCTAATTATCAAATCAATGATTTTGGAGACCTCATCACTTTAACCCCGATATTGCCTTTGGCGGTGTCTTCTGAATACCTCTGGCAGATTGGTGCTGTTGAAGATATGGCGGGCAATATTTTAGAATCAAGCAAAACCATTACTTTTGAAACCGGGCTTGTTGCCGATACGGTAAGTAGTCGTGGTCAAGAGTGGATTAGCTTTCTAGATAAAGATTATTGGCAGGGACGAATTGTACCTAGTAATATCGACTTACGCGTTCGTTTGTTGGAGCGTATCGATCCTACTACAATTGAGTTGTATAAATTTTCAACTTTTCCCAATGGTAATGCGTCCGGTAGGTCGGGTGTATTTAACTTTACTACACTTGATACCGAAAAACTGTCTTATTCTATTAGTGTGAGTGAGGATACGCAAACACTCACACTGCTCCCCGATGCCCCTTTAGTGCCAGGCACTAAATATCAATTGAGGAGTGGAAGAGGAGTTACTGATTTGGCGGGTAATGCAGTGGATACGAGCTTTAATATGTATTTCAATGTAAGTGGGGAAAATGATACAGCGGCTCCTCTAGCGTTATTGTCCTCGTTTTTCGGTGAAAATGGCGTGCTTCACAATGGAAATCTAATACGGTTAAATTATTCTGAATTTATATCTGAGCGATGTATTTTGGGTGATGCTATTAAACTTACAAAAAATGATGTTGATATTCCTTTTGAGGTGAGTTTATCATCTAATGGTCGGACGGTTATTGTTGAACCCGATGCGCTACTTAGTGATGGTGATGGTTATTTATTATCACTTACTGGAATATGTGATTTGGCGGGTAATCAGAGGCCGGCAGAGCTTTACAATTTTTCTGTGTCCAATTCTATTGATGATGCGCCACCGCAGCTTATTCAATCACCCGAAGAGCCTCTTCCTGCCGGCACTAGTGAATTGGTTTGGATCTTTAATGAAGATTTAGACCCTTCGAGTGTTGTTGAGTTAATCAATACTGGCGCTGGTAGTTACGGTCCTATTTTTTTGGAAGGCCAGACAGTTGTAGAAGGGAATATACTACGATTTATACCTGACGAACCATTAATGCAAGGTAGACAGTACGTTACTGCTGGCAACAGTACATGGATTACGGATTCATCGGGTAATAAATTTCCATTTTTGTCCTTTTATACAGCCATAGTTAATGATACGGTCCCGCCTAGTGTGATTGCTACTTCACCCGTTGATGGTGCAATTAATGTGTCTCCAAATCAGCCTGTTATCATTCAATTCTCCGAGTCTATTAATTTTGAAAATGCTACATTTTCATTTTGGGCTTTTGGTGAATTATCTTCTCCTACAGTTTTACTATCTCCAGACAGAACCTTAGTTACCTTGTATGGCATGCCGAGTGATCGGTTAATGAGTTTGGTTATTTTAGGCGCCACCGATTACTCAGGTAATGTACTACCTAACCATATACTGACTTATACCACCGGTCGGGACGACGGTGCTTCCAGTAGCTCGGCATCAATTGATGCCTTAATCCCCGCAGTAGGTGCAACCGGTTTAACCCGGGTGCCTGAGATTCTTTTGCATTCTAAATACTCGGCGATTAACGAGGCGACTTTAGTCGATGGGTTTAAAGTCTATGTCAATAATATCGAAGTGACGGGGAGTATTAAATTAATAGGAGAAGGCAAGGTCATGCGTTTTGTGCCGGATGAGCCTTTTCAAAAGGGGGACCGTGTTGACTATCAAGTGCATTATACAGTTACCGATGTGGTGGGGCGTTCTCTAGGGAGTTTTAATGGCTTTTTTACTTTGGCAGATGATAATGAAGGGGTTGGAAAGGCGGCTTCTGTAGTCGGTTTTTACCCGGCAGCTGGCGCTGACAATGTGCCGATCAATACCTCTATCGATGTGCTTTTTAACGAGGCTATTGATCCTGTTAGCTTGGCTGAAAATCTATTACTAGCCGATCAAAACGGTAATGACGTTTCGGTAACGGCGGTAGTAGATTCGGCTAATGATAAGCTAGTGACATTACAGGCTAGCGCTGCATTATTAAACAATCACACTTATACGCTAAATGTTCTTGGTGGTTTAACTGATACGGATGGCGATTTAGTTGCCTTGGGATACTCTAGCCAATTCACCACTGGCAATGGTTGGTTTGATGATAGGGCGCCAATACTGTTGTCTACAACGCCGTCGGATGGTGCTGATGACGTGAGTATTAATGCCTTCATTACGGCTAAATACGATGAACCTATCAACCCTCTTCGAATTCAATCTGGAGGCGACCTCTATCACGCACAGCTAACACAGGATAATACGGTTGTTCGCTATCAGTTCAAATATTTGCACGCCGCCAATAAGCTAAAAGAGCTTCAGTTGCCTGTGGTCGAGGATGGCGCTAAAAATAGAGCGCTAGACTCGATGATATCGTTTACCGTTGGTGCGGGTTTCAATGATGACGATTTTAGGTCGCCTACGGTGGTGCAAGGTGATAATGCTATTGCCGAGTTTATATTTGAAAAACCGGTTGATCCTTTAAGCGTTAGTGCCGCAACCATAGTACTAAGGCTATCAGGCGGAGGTGAATCAATTCCTCTTGTAATCGATCTTGTTGACGGCAATACAACGGTTTATGTTTCACCTGCGGAGATCCTGCCTGTCGGTCAATACCGGTATTCAATTCAAGGCGTCCATGATTTAAGCGGAAATGTTATCAATACATCAAGTTCGTTTAGTATCAATCAAATGCTGGTAGATGAGCGTGCACCTGTCTTGCTCAAGGCAAGGGTGCCAAATGGATTAAGTGACGTCCCGTTAACTATCTCTTTGGCATTGGTTTTTGATGAAATTATTAGCACAGCATCATTTGATGACATTAAGCTTTTGAGCGATCTTGAGGAGCCAGTCGAAGTTACGATTATTCGTAGTGGTACCACGGTCACTATCATCCCTCGATTTTTATTGCAGCCTAATTCAAAATATACGTTAATCGTTGAAGGCGTTTCTGATTTATCTGGTAATGGCATGGGATCAGAAAATAATATGTACTTCGAGACGGGGGGGGCAGTTGGGCCAGAGACTCGCCCGGCTTATTGGGTAACACCGCCACTTATCGATAATACTCCGAGTGACGATCCTGTGCCGGTCAATACATTGGTGAAAGTAGGCTTCGATAGAGCGGTTGATACTACTCGTCTTTCAGAATCAACGGGTCGTTTAAAATTTGCTGATATTATCGATGTAACCGCCGACGCACCTGACTATGATGTCGGTGTGCGTGTACAAGGTAGCATTACTTTGAGTGACGATCTGAAAACACTATCGATAGCGCCAATCTTTGGCTGGCGTGATGGACTTGTTTATCGAGTCGCTTGGGGGGAGAGTGAAGGGAGTTATAGCTGGAGTGATAACCCCACGATATCGGCTTATTCTATCTCTGGTGAGGAGATTAGGGTGTCATCGAGATCTATCCTATTTCGTACCGCTTCTTCCCGCGAATTTGACGTGACGCCACCGGGCGTATTGCGAACGGAGCCCGTAGCCTTATCCTCTGTGGACACTCTAGTAAGAGTTAAAGTTTTTTTAGATGAGCTGCTGAGCCCCGCTTGTGAAGAACAGCAAGTTATAACGCTTGCGAATGCTTCAGGTGTTACTACGTTGGATTCGAGTTTCTCGTTATTGGAAAAATCGCTTTCAGTGTGGGTGGCTTCTTCATTGGTATCGGGCGCTAATACTTTTACCTTTAGTGGGGCTTGTGACGTTGCTGGAAACGTAATGTCTCCCTTTAGTTTTGATTTTACCGTGGCAGAGTAAGGGGCGAGATTATGAAAATTGAAAAAGGTTACCGTCTGGCTGGGCTTATTGGCTGTGCGCTGGTTTTGGCTGTTGGAGGAGTTATTTACTTTCAAAAACATTCATCGCCTGTACATTTAGCGAAGGAGCCGGACTCTGTAGACGGCATAATTGAAACTATGGTTGATAATACTACATCAGCCAACAGATCTTTACCCAGGGCTAAGGTTTCATCTGCATCGGTAGACAACGTGAAGTTTTCTACCGTATTAACGACAGATGTTAGTAATATGAACTTGCCAGATAAAAAGGCGCTTATTCAAAGTCGTCGCGATAAAATTGAAGTGTTAATGGCTGAACTCGATAAATCCCATGACGATCCTGATGAGTTAAAGCGGATTGATGCGGAGATAAAGCGGTACATTGCGAATTATAATCAATTATTGCTGCCGGTTATTGTGGCAGAGCAAGAGTTTAAAAAGTAAGCGCTCGATTGTCGGCCCCGATTTCAGAGGCCAAAAAAAGAGTACAAAAAAGCCCTAACGCCTTTCGGTGTTAGGGCTTTTTTATTGCCCTAAAGAAACTACCAACCCGTAATTTCTTTAAGCGCTTTACCGATATCCGCCAAGCTGCGAACAGTCTTAACACCGGCATCTTGCAAGGCCGCGAACTTTTCGTCAGCTGTGCCTTTACCGCCAGAGATAATCGCACCGGCATGGCCCATGCGCTTGCCAGGAGGTGCTGTAACACCGGCAATGTAAGACACAACTGGCTTCGTTACGTTGGCTTTAATATAGGCCGCTGCTTCTTCTTCTGCAGTACCGCCGATTTCACCAATCATTACAATGGCTTCTGTTTTATCGTCGGCTTGGAACATTTCCAAGATGTCGATAAAGTTAGAGCCAGGAATTGGATCGCCACCAATACCCACACAGGTGGATTGGCCAAAACCAAAATCGGTGGTTTGTTTAACGGCTTCGTAGGTTAAGGTTCCTGAGCGCGAAACAATGCCGACTTTACCGGGCAAGTGAATGTGGCCTGGCATAATGCCGATTTTACATTCACCGGGTGTGATAACACCTGGGCAGTTTGGTCCGATTAAGCGTACGCCTAACTCGTCGCATTTAACTTTTGCGTCGAGCATATCCAGTGTTGGGATACCTTCGGTAATACAGACAATTAGCTTAACGCCACTGTTTGCGGCTTCTAATATGGAATCTTTACAGAAGGGGGCTGGTACGTAAATAACGCTAGCTTCGGCGCCAGTCGCGGCTACGGCTTCGCTCATGGTGTTAAATACGGGTAAACCTAAATGAGTTTGGCCGCCTTTACCGGGTGTTACACCGCCAACCATTTTGGTGCCGTACTCGATCGCTTGTTCTGAGTGAAAGGTACCTTGTGCACCGGTGAAGCCTTGGCACAATACTTTGGTGTCTTTATTAATTAAAACGCTCATGATTAAGCCTCCGCTGCAGCTTTAACAACTTGCTCAGCAGCATCCGTTAAGCTGGTCGCTGCAATAATATTTAAACCGCTATCAGCTAATACTTTAGCGCCCAGATCTGCGTTGTTGCCTTCTAAACGAACGACAACGGGTACTTTAACGCCAACTTCGTTTACCGCGCCAATAACACCTTCCGCAATTAAGTCACAACGTACAATGCCACCGAAAATGTTGATTAAAACGGCTTTAACGTTGTCGTCGGACAAAATAATTTTAAACGCTTCGATAACGCGTTCTTTTGTTGCGCCGCCGCCTACATCGAGGAAGTTGGCTGGTTGGCCACCGTGCAATTTCACGATATCCATTGTGCCCATGGCCAAGCCAGCACCATTAACCATACAGCCGATGTTGCCGTCGAGGGCTACGTAGTTAAGCTCCCATTTGGCGGCACGTGCTTCGCGTTCATCTTCTTGCGAAGGATCGTGCATTTCTTTTAGCTTTGGCTGGCGATACATAGCGTTGCTGTCGATGTTGATTTTGCCATCAAGGCAATGCAAATCACCGGCTTCAGTAATCACTAAAGGATTGATTTCGAGTAATGCGAAATCATAGTCTTGGAACATTTTGGCAAGACCCAAAAATATTTTGGTGAATTGCTTAATTTGATTACCTTGTAAACCCAGTTTAAAAGCAAGTTCACGACCTTGGTAAGGCTGCGCGCCGGTCAATGGATCGATAATCGCTCTTAAGATTTTTTCGGGTGTTTCTTCGGCGACTTTTTCAATTTCTACGCCACCTTCTGTCGATGCCATAAAGACAATACGACGAGTCGCGCGGTCGACAACGGCACCAAGGTAAAGCTCTTGTGCGATATCGGTACATGTTTCGACTAAAATACGGCTAACAGGTTGGCCGTTTTCGTCAGTTTGGTAGGTGACTAGATTTTTACCTAACCAATGACGTGAAAACTCTTCAATTTCAGCTTTTGAAGTAACAAGCTTAACTCCGCCGGCTTTACCGCGGCCGCCAGCGTGAACTTGTGCTTTTACAACCCACTTGTTGCCACCAATAATGTCAGCGGCGCTAGCAGCTTCACTGGGGGTTTCTGCTGCGATACCTTTTGAAACGGGCAAATCGTATTCAGCAAAAAGCTGTTTTGCCTGATATTCATGCAAATTCATGACTATGTTCCATAGTTAATAGCACGTGTGACGTGCTTAATGAGTAAAGCCCAACTGCAAAGCTGGGGTGATCAAAAATGTGCTTCTATACGATAAAAAGCGAGTGTTGCTAGGGTTGAGAATAAAAAAGGGTCGCAGAAAATGCGACGCTTTTATTAACGCTTTTTACGGTTTGGCATGTGAATGGCGTGACCATGAACCGCTAATGCTGCCTCATGCACCGCTTCAGATAAAGTAGGGTGTCCGAATACCATCATGCCTAAGTCTTCAGCGCTAGAGCCGAATTCCATTGCGATGGCAACTTGTTGAACCAAGTCTGCAGCGCTAGGGCCTACGATGTGAGCGCCTAAAATTCGATCGGTTTTAGCGTGCGCTAAAATTTTAACCATACCGTCTGTTTCATTTGCAGCTAATGCACGGCCAATGGCTAAGAAAGGGAAGGTGCCGACGTTATATTCGATGCCTTCGGCCTTGAGTTGTTCTTCGTTTTTACCGACAGAAGCGACTTCAGGGTGAGTGTAAATAACATTAGGAATAATATCGTAATTCATAATGGTTTTTTCGCCAGCAATACGCTCGGCAACCATAACGCCTTCTTCCGACCCTTTGTGGGCCAGCATTGGGCCGCGAACCAAATCACCAATAGCAAATACACCCGGAGCACTTGTGGCGCAAAGGTCGTTTACGTAAATGGAGCCGCGCTCGTCCAGTTTCACGCCGCTGTCGTCAGCTAATAGGTTTTTAGTGTAAGGGCGACGGCCAACACAAACGATTAATTTATCGAAGGTTTCGGTTTGAGCGTTACCTTCTTTATCGGTAAAGGTGACTTCAACTTCTTTATTTTTGCCTTTGGTTTTTATTTCGCTACCGGTTACGCGGCAACTTAAGCGAATGTCTAAACCTTGCTTGGTGAGGATTTTTTTGGTTTCTTTGGCGATTTGCTGATCCATTACGGCTAGGAATTTATCCATAGCTTCTAGGCATACAACCTCTGAGCCTAGGCGATTCCAAACAGACCCTAGTTCTAAACCAATAACACCAGCACCAATTACGCCTAAACGTTTAGGGACTTCTGTGAATTCTAAGGCGCCAGTAGAATCGACAATAACATCGTTATCGAGAACAGCTACTGGAATGTTGACGGGTACAGAACCTGCCGCAAGAATTACGTTATCAGCTTCAAGGGTTTCTTCTTTGCCATCAAAATCAACAAATTGTACTTTGCGGCCGGCTAATAATTTACCTGTACCGTACAGCGAGGTGACTTTATTCGCCATAAACAGGCCGGCAATACCGCTTGTTAATTGCTTAACAATGTCGTTTTTACGACCGATCATTTTGCTGACATCAATCTTCAATTCTTTGGTGGTTATGCCGTGAATATCAAAATGATCTTTAGCGTCATGATATTTGTGAGAGCTATCAAGTAATGCTTTAGAGGGGATACAGCCAACATTTAGGCAGGTGCCGCCGTTAACGCCTTTACCTTTAGCGTCTTTCCATTTTTCGATACAGGCGGTTTTTAAGCCAAGTTGAGCGCAGCGAATAGCAGCAACATAGCCAGCCGGGCCAGAACCGATAACAATTACATCGTATTTAGTGGACATTGATAAACACCCCAAGTGTGAGTCAGCGAAAGAGCCGGGAACGCTGAAAATGCTCGGGTGTGCGTCCCGCCCGGCTCAAAGAGAATAAAATAGACTATCTAAACTTCTAGCAACATACGTGCTGGGTCTTCGATCATGTCTTTAATGGCTACCAAGAATTGTACGGCTTCTTTACCGTCAATTAAGCGGTGGTCATAAGAAAGAGCTAAATACATCATTGGCAAAATAACCACTTGTCCATTAACGGCCATTGGGCGCTCTTGGATTTTATGCATGCCCAAAATGGCAGCTTGTGGTGGATTAAGGATGGGGGTCGACATTAGCGACCCGAATACGCCGCCATTAGTAATGGTGAACGTTCCGCCGGTCATTTCTTCAATGCCTAGCTTGCCATCTTTAGCACGCATACCAAAATCACGAATGGTGTTTTCGACATCGGCTAGGCCCATGTTTTCAGCATTGCGGAGTACTGGAACGACTAAGCCTTTAGGTGTTGATACTGCAACCCCAATATCTTGATAGCCGTGATAAACAACGTCGTTGCCGTCAATGCTTGCATTTACCGCAGGGAGTCGTTTAAGGGCTTCTACAGCGGCTTTAACAAAAAAGCCCATAAAGCCGAGCCGGCTACCGTTGTGAACTTTTTCGAATTGCTCTTTGTACTTTTTACGAAGCTCCATAATGGGCCCCATGTTGACTTCGTTAAACGTAGTCAACATGGCTGTATTGCGTGATGCGTCGAGCAGGCGCTCGGCGATACGTGCGCGTAATCGTGTCATAGGTACGCGTTTTTCAGTGCGGCCATCGGCACTAACGCTAACAGCTGGCGCATTAATGGGCGCCGGTGCGGGCGCTTTAGCCGCTGGCGCTGTAGGCGCATTGATAACATCATCTTTAGTGATGCGGCCGCCTTTACCTGTTCCTTTGATCGATGCTAAATCCACACCTTTTTCAGCGGCTAATTTACGCGCAGCGGGATTGACGAGCGCGTCGTCGGCGCTTTCTGGCGCGGTTGTAGCTGCGGCGGGTTCGCTACTGGCAGCGGGTTTTGCTGCCCCAGCGCCGGCTTCGAATTTAGCAATAACTTCATTGCTTAAAATCACTTCGCCTTCACCTTTTAATATTTCAGCAAGGGCGCCATCAGCAGGTGCTACAACTTCTAAAACAACCTTGTCAGTTTCGATATCGACAATAAGCTCGTCACGCGAGACAGCTTCGCCGGGTTGCTTGTGCCAAGTGGCGATAGTGCCATCTTGAACGGACTCGGGAAATGTTGGTGCTTTAATTTCAATGGTCATTCCAAATATGTCCTTCGGTTAAGGCCCTGATAATGGTCGTTTGCTGATGCCTGTGGTACTTAACGAGATTTATGACGGGCATTGGCATTGTCGCGGTAAATTTTTTGTATTGTAAATAACGGCCTAGACCGTTACATCCAGTGCTGCGTTAATAAAACGATTTTGTTCTTCTAAGTGTGTTGAGGCGTAGCCCGCAGCCGGTGCTGATGATGGAGAGCGGCCGGCATAGCGCAAGAAGGCGTCTGAGTTTACACCTTCAAGTGCGGCGCGCATACGATGCTGATTAGAATTCCAGGCGCCTTGGTTCATGGGCTCTTCTTGGCACCAAATAATATCGGTGACACCCGCAAAAGGCTCGAGTACTTTTTGTAGTTCTTCATCCGGGAATGGGTAGAGCTGTTCAATGCGAACCAGGGCAACGTTGTTTTGTTTACGCTCTTTGCGGGCTTCTAATAAGTGGTAATACACTTTACCGCTACAAAGCACAACGCGGCGTACATTTTCGGCGGTGACCTCATGCTCCCCGATTACGTTTTGGAAGCTACCCTCGGCAAGATCTTCTAAGGTTGATGTTGCTAACTTGTGGCGTAAAATCCATTTCGGGCTCATGACTACCAACGGGCGACGCAAAGGGCGCAATGCTTGGCGGCGGATCATGTGGAATACTTGTGCAGGCGTGGTGGGTATGCACACTTGAATATTGTGTTCGGCACACAATTGCATAAATCGCTCGAGGCGTGCTGAGGAGTGCTCAGGCCCTTGGCCTTCATAGCCGTGCGGTAAAAGCATCGTCAGGCCAGATAACCGCCCCCACTTGTGCTCGCCGCTGGTAATAAATTGGTCGATGACGACCTGAGCACCATTGGCAAAATCACCGAATTGGGCTTCCCAAATAACAAGAGCATTGGGCTTGGTGGTGGAATAGCCGTATTCGAAAGCAAGTACCGCTTCTTCAGATAAATACGAATCGTAAATATGAAGGTTGGGTTGATCTTCCGATAAATTTTTCAGTGGTATGTAGCTGCTGCCATCCTTTTGGTTATGCACCACGGCATGGCGGTGTGAAAAAGTGCCTCGGCCTACATCTTGCCCAGTGATACGGATGGCGACGCCTTCTTCAAGCAGTGAGCCATAGGCTAATATTTCGGCCATTCCCCAATTGAGGGGCAGGGAGCCTGCTGCCATTTTTCGGCGGTCTTCATAAATCTTAGAAACTTGGCGCTGTACTACAATGCCATCCGGGATGGTGGTGAGTTTGTCGGCTAAGTTTTGCAGTGTTTTAATTTCGTAGGTTGTGTCTGCTGGGGTGGTCCAGTCGTGACCAATATAAGGTGTCCAGTCAACAAACAGGGAGGAGTCCGGTTCTTTAACTAAATCGCGGGTTACGTGTTCGCCGGCATCAAGAGCGGCACGATAAGCATCCATCATTTTGGCGGAGTCTTCGGCGCTATAAATATTTTCGGCGTCTAGTTGCTCTGCATACAGTGTGCGCGTCGTTTTATGCTTGCGGATAACGGCATACATAAGTGGTTGCGTTGCTGAAGGCTCATCGGTCTCGTTATGGCCGCGGCGGCGATAACAGACTAAATCAATGACGACATCTTTTTTAAATTCATTACGGTAATCGACAGCTAGGCTGGTAATAAATGCAACGGCTTCGGGGTCGTCGCCATTGGCGTGAAAAATGGGCGCTTCGATCATTTTCGCAACATCAGTACAGTACTGTGTTGATCGTATGTCTTCTTTGCGGCTGGTGGTAAAACCTACCTGGTTGTTAATGACGATATGAATCGTGCCGCCTGTTTTATAGGCGCGCGTTTGCGACATTTGAAATGTTTCCATTACCACGCCTTGGCCCGCAAAAGCGGCATCGCCGTGGATAACAACCGGCACTACCATTTTACGTTCAGTATCTTTGCGGCGATCTTGTCGAGCGCGAACCGAACCTTCAACCACGGGTGAAACAATTTCAAGGTGCGATGGGTTAAACGCAAGCGCCAAGTGAATTTCGCCACCTGGGGTCATCACATTTGAAGAGAAGCCTTGGTGATACTTTACATCGCCAGAGGTGTCGACGAGCTTTTTGCCTTCGAACTCTTCGAAAAGGTCGGCAGGGTTTTTACCGAGTATGTTAACGAGTGTATTGAGGCGGCCGCGATGCGCCATGCCCAACACCATTTCGCGGGCCCCGTGAATACCAATCCCTTTAATTAAAACATCCAGCATGGGGATTAAGCTTTCGGCGCCTTCAAGGCCAAAACGCTTTGTGCCTGGGTATTTACTATCTAGGTGTCGTTCAAGTCCTTCAGCCGCTGTTAAGCGTTCTAAGAGATCGATACGTGCTTCTTTTGTGAGCGCTGCTTTGGAGCGCTGGCTTTCGAGGCGCTGCAATAACCACTTACGTTCGGTGTAGTGTGTTATGTGCATGACTTCTGCGCCGACGGTGCCGCAGTATGTTTGATTTAATGCTGCAACAATATCTTTGAGTGGCGCTTCTGCTGCGCCATAAGAAAAGTCACCGGTTTGAAAAACAATATCGAGGTCAGCGTTATTTAAGCCGTGGAAGTGTAAATCTAGCTCTTCTAACTCGGTCTTTCCGTTGTTGAGGCCGAGTGGATCGAGTTGAGCTTTTTTGTGGCCACTGAGACGGTAAGCGTTGATGAGTTGAACGACTTCTACCTGTTTACGTTCGTGTGCAATGTTTCCACCGCCAGAACCTGGTGCAATGATGGGTCTTGCGCGGTTTTTGCCCAAAAGTTCGAAGTATTTAATGATTTCTGAGTGTGGTACATCAGGATTGGAGTTGCCTTCAACGCGAGGTAACTTATCGAAGTATTCGCGCCACGTACTCGGAACAGAATTGGGGTCGCGCAGATAGGTTTCATACACTTCTTCCACATAATCAGCGTTGCCGCCTGAGATATGTGAAGTACTCCATAGAAGCTCCATGAGGCTCTGTTGCATTGTATTCCCACCGTCGTCTATCTGGGTATGCTAGTCGAACAGGTTACAGCTAGAGCTATAGGGGCGCTGTCTGACTAAACATTCTGGCCAATGGCCGATTAATGAGCCGTATATTAACGGCCCTTGTATGCATTATAGGCGGGCGGCGAGGTTTTGCGCGCCACCCGCGGTCGAGCTTAAGTTGCGTTGTGCAGTAGCATGCTGCGAATGTGCCCAATGGCCCGCGTAGGGTTAAGGCCTTTCGGGCAAACCGATACGCAGTTTTGGATGCCATGACAGCGAAATACGCTGAAGGGATCATCGAGGTTGCCAAGGCGTTTTTCATTGGCGGTGTCACGACTATCGGCTAAAAAGCGATAAGCCTGCAATAAACCTGCTGGTCCAATAAATTTATCCGGGTTCCACCAGAATGATGGGCAACTGGTTGAGCAGCAGGCGCATAAAATACATTCATAAAGCCCGTCAAGTTTTGCGCGTTCCTCGGGCGACTGCAAACGTTCAATCGCTGGCGCAGGCGTATCATTTTGTAAAAAAGGTTCAATTTTACGGTATTGCGCATAAAACTGACTCATGTCGATCACGAGATCCCGAATGACGGGCAAGCCAGGAAGAGGGCGTAATATGAGCTTGTTATTTTTAACGCAAGCCGATAATGGCGTGATGCAGGCCAATCCGTTTTTCCCCGAAATGTTGATGCCATCAGAGCCGCAAACGCCTTCGCGACAAGAGCGGCGAAAGGAGAGTGAGGCATCTTGTGCTTTTAGCATTTCTAAAACGTCGAGCACCATAACGTCTTTACCGTCCGTGTCGACCTCGTAGGTTTTCATGTACGGCGCCGCATCGGTTTCGGGGTTGTATCGATAAACTTCAACTTTCAGCATTTTCATCAACCCTTAATTAGTACGTACGGATTTTAGGTTCGAGTTTAGGCATAGTTTTGGGCGCGAAATTCACATCGCGCTTACCGACTCGTTTCTCGCTAGGGAAGTAGAGCGAGTGGCAAAGCCAGTTTTTGTCGTCACGCTCTTGGAAGTCATCACGGGCGTGGGCGCCGCGAGATTCTTTGCGTTCTTCGGCAGCAATGGCGGTTGCCTCGGCAACTTCTAACAAATTTTGCACTTCAAGCGCTTCGATACGTGCGGTATTAAAGGCGTTGCTCTTGTCTTCCAGTTTAATGTTGTCGATACGGCCGCGAAGGTCAGCAATTTTTTTAATGCCTTCCTGCATAAACTCGCCTTTGCGGAAAACACCAAAATGATTTTGCATGACGGTTTGCAGTTCTTTGCGTAACACCGATGCTGACTCGCCATCATTGGTGTTATTAACAGCATTAAGGCGGCTAGTAGCGCTTTCAATATCTGTCTGTGAGGCTTCGCGCATGTCAATGCCTTCACGCAATGCTTTCTCGAGATACAGGCCTGTGGCGCGTCCAAAGACGACCAAATCAAGCAATGAGTTTCCGCCTAAGCGGTTGGCGCCGTGTACTGAGACACAGGCAACTTCACCGCAAGCATAAAGGCCGTCGATAATTTTATCGTTGCCGTTTGCATCCTGTGTAATAGCTTGGCCATTAATATTGGTTGTGACGCCACCCATCATATAGTGGCAGGTAGGCACTACTGGAATAGGGGCTTTCACTGGATCTACATGTGCGAAGGTACGCGATAATTCGAGAATGCCTGGCAATTTGGCATTTAATGCTTTTTCGCCGAGATG
>NZ_CEXWTU010000075.1:0-20211 GCF_982758155.1 Marinagarivorans sp.
GTAAGGAGGTCGAGATCAAGCATTAGTGGATGAAATATTGTTTCCTCGTCCCTAAAGCCAGCCACTCACCGCTTAAGCCTGAGGTTTACGCTGGCTGATAGTGGTTAGCAATAACACGAAAAAACACAGCACTAAATTAAACAACGGGATTTGTAGTGGCATGGGCATGGAATAAATAATGAGCACAGCCGGTATCCAAATCAACCAGTTACTAATGAGTGTTGTAGGGATTTGTAAAAGAAAGAAATCGCGATTGAGCTGGCCACGAAAGCGTGCAAAGTTAAAGCCAGACTCTTTCCACGCATAGCCGATGGCCATTGTGGGCGCGGCCCAGAAGGTGCCATAAATAAATTGATCAACAAAGGCCTTCTTAATCAGTGTTGGCCAATCGGACCCCGTGCCAAACCACTGCGCTTGCGCACTGTAGAAAAGGTCCACTTCTACGCCCTTATAGGCCCAAAACAAAACATAAAACAGCATCACTGGCAGCAGCGCTTCACGCACACGCCCCGTCAACCACAAATAGCAAAACGGAATTAAACCACCGAAGATCGCAGTAGACAGTAACGCATAGACCCAACCGTAACTCAGCTTTAGGTCGGCAAAGGCATTAAAAACGGGCGCGGCGGCGGGCCACTTAAAGTAGGCCAGCGCCAACCCCAGCGCAAAAGCCTGTAAGCAGAGGCCAGGAACCAAGTTTTGTTTCAGCGCTTGTTTAATGTTTACAATGAGCGGTGTCATACAATAGCTTCAATAAAATTTGGCGTTCAATCTACCGTTAAATGATCGGAAACGGAAATAAAACCACAGTATGAAAGATGCCTCCCTTAAAGCCCGCCTAACGGAACACTTTTTATCCCATACGGCATTGTGGGCACCGCTGCTGCTTATCAGCTGGTTAAGCGTGCACTTAGCGCTCAATACCACTACCGCCTTAATGGAAGCTGAGCGCGGCGGCTCGTCCCTTCCCCTGTGGGAGCCACTGTGCTGGGAAGCAAGCAGCCTTGTGATGATTGCCCTATTGGCATGGCCGCTAGCGCAACTGCTGAAGTATTGGCCGCGCCATATTCAATGGCGCTGGCAGGCTTTATTACACCTGTGTGCATTGGTATTATTTTCAGTCGTGCATGTCAGCGCTATGGTCGCACTGCGCAAGCTTTGCTACGCCCTTATGGGCAGCTATTACGACTTTGGTGACTGGCGCTATGAATTCATTTACGAACTACGCAAAGATACTGTTGCTTACCTTTCGTTGATCATCGTTATTAGCGCCTACCGTTTTATTGTTAGGCGCCTTCAAGGCGAATCCAGCCTGTTAGCCAAAACCGAAAATACCACCGAGATCATGCCCGATAAACTCTTGGTCAAGAAACTGGGTAAGGAATTCTTAATTACTATCGAGAGCATTGAGTGGATAGAAGCCGCCGGTAACTATGCCAACCTGCATGTTGGCGAGCGCGTATTCCCAATGCGTATCACCATGACTCAACTCAGCCAACAATTACCCACTCAGCAATTCGCCAGAATTCACCGCTCCACCATTGTTAATCTTAATCAAGTTGCACACATAGAGCCGCAAGACGCTGGCGACTATGAAGTCAAACTTAAGACCGGGGTACAACTCACATTGTCACGTCGTTACCGCGATGCTTTTAAAGCGGCGCTTAGCTTGTAATCACACAACATCAAGAAGCTATGCGTTCTCAAAATCGAATATCCTCTAACAAAATTCAGTTTCAATTCAGCTATTACTGTTAGGCTAGCTCACTTTATTTATTAGTAACTATTCAGCCATGCACAAATAGGCCGGCAAACTGATAGTTTTCTGAGCCGCTCAAGCCATCCATGGGCGCTATGCAAGCGTTCCTGACGCTTGAATGCCCAGAAAACAATCAATTCGCCTTTGGGGTGAACATTATTTCGAGTCCACCTGAATAGTTACATTTATTATTCAGCGCTTCGCTCAAAACTATAAAAGCAAACACACCGCTAGGAGTCACACATGCCTATTCGCCTGAGCCAAATGGCATTCGCCATCGCTACGATCACCCTAACCGCATGCGGAAGCAGTGGGGACAATAATAGTAACAACACAAAGCCTGCAGAACCTACCGGCACTATCAACAAAGATAATTTTGCCGACTATATTAATGTCGCGCGCACCACCCACCCAACACTCCCCAAAACAACCTTACCGATTGGCGGTTACACGCTAACCTTCGAGGCCACCCAAAGTATTTCAGAGGTGGACGGCACGAAATTTTGGGATCAAGTGTGCGAAGACGGCACCGGGAAACTGGCGATCATTCGCTTGGACCAAAACGCCAGCTCAACGACCGATATAAAAGGTGATTACGAACGTAAAGAATACACAAACTGTACTTTTTATGCGCCCCAATACGATGGGTCCTTTGAACACGAAGGTGCCCTTGAGCTAAAAATCAGCGAGCTTGAGGTATTCACCCTACCTGCGAGCGGTGCCCCCGATTTATTTACAGAGTCGGAAACTGCTTCAGTTATGAGCCATGACGGTTACAGCATTAAAAATATTAGCTCTGACGATATAATATCGCTCGATGGCGCCTTGACGACTCTCGAGAAGAAAGTTTCCGAGATTGATTTTTTCGACCCCACAAAGCGAAACACCAAAACTACTAATCAAACAATAACCGATTTCATGCACATCTATGTGGATGTCGCTGGGCTACCCCGCCGAGACGAAACCTACAGCAACTTCACTTTTGCCCAAAATGAAAACGAACTAACACTCATCGGCAATGTGAAAACGAAGGTAGGTAATGCAACCTACGATTACTCGGTCAATATGCCTTCCCCGCTGAACGTTACCACTGAAGGTGGCCTATCGATTTATGGCAACATGACTGTGAATGCAGGCAAAAGTAAACTTAAAATCGCCTTTCAAGGCGCAAGACCGGCAACCGTAGAGCTAGACAGTGATGGCGATGGTAACGTCGACTTTAGCGGCATTTTAAACCTACAATAACGCTGTAAGCGCTCACATCGGACGTCGCACTATGATCACCCGGTTATTAAACACGCAAGATGCCGAGCGCATGGCGCATTATTACCAAAGCAACCGCAACCACTTTAAAGCGTGGCAGCCGACACGGCCCAATAGTTTTCATAGCGATAAAGCTTGGAAGGCTAGAATAGAAGAGCTTACCCACCAGCAAGATCAGCAGTCGGCCGCCTATTTTGTAACCTTACTGCCTGAAAATGGCAATATCATCGCGCACTGTACGCTGTCACAAATTAGCTACGGCGCTTTTCAAGCGTGCTATATGGGTTAGGGCCGAGGAAAAAATACTTTACCCAATAATACTTGCCCCCTGCTTCCTCAGCAGCGTTGCTCAAAGCGTTACATACCCCAGTATGCGCCCCTTCGAGCGCCTTGCTGAGAAAACAGGCGCCCTCGTCTAATTGGACAAACTATTATTGCCCCGCCCCTTACGGTGTTTCCGCTTGCGCGGAAGGTAAAGGCATTATGCTCAACACCT
The DNA here is from genome assembly GCF_982758155.1 of Marinagarivorans sp. Lineage (NCBI taxonomy): Bacteria > Pseudomonadati > Pseudomonadota > Gammaproteobacteria > Cellvibrionales > Cellvibrionaceae > Marinagarivorans > Marinagarivorans sp. Next base: position 3,519 of record NZ_CEXWTU010000075.1, read on the forward strand.
GCAAAGAGGCTATAAACTACGCCTTTGATGAGCTAAAGCTGAACCGTATTATGGCCAACTACATGCCCCACAACAACCGCTCCGCCAAGCTACTACAGCGCCTTGGCTTTCAAAAAGAAGGGCTGGCTAAAAACTACTTGCAGATTGCGGGGCGATGGGAGCATCACGTGCTCACATCGCTGACTAAGCCAAAAAAACAATCTTGATGTGAAAAGTATCTGACTTTATATAGATATGCAGCCTACCCGTTGAACCGAAGTAACCATCAACAAAGAATCTTTGCTAACATACGCACAATAATTCGCGTGCCTGTGCAGGGCGAATAAGTACTCAATTCCAGCAAGTCCGCTAGATTCAAAATTTAGAGCCAGTATAAACGTAACTACAGACGCCCTTGACATAATAACGTCCGCAGAAGGTCAGTAGAAGCATTGATAAGAATTGAGTCCGCTTACCGGCACCCGCCGACTCAAAGACAAATATAAATACACTATCGCCTCAAGAACAAGAGACAGTGCAATGAAGTACAGAGCAGAAATTGATGGCCTAAGAGCCGTTGCGGTTATCCCCGTAATACTTTTCCATGCTGGTATTAGTGGGTTTTCGGGTGGCTATGTTGGCGTAGATATATTCTTTGTGATCAGCGGATTTCTTATAACCACTATTATCATTAACGAACTAAACGATAATACCTTTTCAATCATCAACTTCTATGAGCGCCGAGCAAGGCGAATATTACCCGCGCTAATGGTTATGCTTGCAGCAACCTCAGTTGCCGCCTACATATTAATGCCGGCAACGTTGTTGAAAGGCTACTCAGAAAGTGTTTTCTCTGTAGTGACTTTTCTTTCCAACACTTACTTCTTTTTGACCAATGGATACTTTTCAACCGCGTCCGATGAAAAGCCCCTTCTCCACACATGGAGTCTCGCAGTCGAAGAGCAATACTACGTATTCTTTCCCATTTTAATGCTTTACTTAGCCAGTACTGCACGCTGGAAAATCGTAACTTTATTAGTCGGCATATCTGCAGCTTCTTTATGCTTATCTGAGTACTTATCTATACGACAGTTTAAAGATGCCAATTTCTATTTGATTACTAGTCGAGCATGGGAGCTATTAGCCGGTTCGCTATTAGCTTTCTACCCTCGTAAGGCAGCAAGTGATAATCCTAAGTTTGACGAAATAACTGCCGGGGTTGGCTTATTATTAATAACCTATAGCATTATTTTTTATACTCATACAACACCTTTCCCAGGAATTTATACCATAGTCCCTGTATTAGGGGCCGTACTAATAATACGCTATGCAACAAGCGCCACATTCGTAGGGAAATTGCTTTCACTAAAACCTTTCGTCTGGATAGGCGCGATATCTTATTCGCTCTACCTTTGGCATCAGCCCCTATTTGCGTTCTTAAGAATGAAGTCTCAACACGAGCCTTCTCTTATGCATTTCAGCATCGCCATTCTGTGTACATTTATACTGGCTTGGATATGCTGGCGATACATTGAGACCCCTTTCAGGAATAGAAAGAAATACAATCGTAAAACTATTTTTAGCTATTCGATTGTAACTTTATCTTTCTTCGGGGCTCTTGGCCTCACAGGTTCCTACTTTAAAGGCTTTGAAAATAGATTTTCAGTTCCAACCTATCCAGCTTATACGTTATATAGCCCAAAACGTAACGAATGTCATACATCTGGAGCCAACTATATTAAACCGGACAAGTCCTGCCAGTATCAAAGTGGCAGCCTTAAGTGGGCCGCTTTTGGCGATAGCCATGTTGTTGAACCCGCCTATTCTCTGTCTCAACAACTTGAATCAAAAGGTGAAAGCCTACTCCACCTTAGCTTTAGTGGTTGCCCTCCGGTATTGCTATATGATGGCGGACGCGCAGGCTGTACTGAGTGGTTTCGAGAAAGCTTAAGCTACATCCAAAATAAGAAGGAAATTGAAAATGTATTAATTGGTTTTCGATACACTCCATTTATATATGATGCTGAGCATTACATTAAAAAAAATCCCAAACTATTTCCAGACAGCAATATAGATCCTCGGGAAATATACTGGAAAAGCCTGAATGAAGTTATAAACCGACTACAGGTCTCAGGTAAAAAAGTATTTGTACTCTTCCCTATCCCGGAACTACCTGTTGATATAGAGAAAATAACAACGCCATTTTCTATATTTAATCAGCAATATACATATGACCTTTCCAACACCATTCCCATAGAAGAATACAACGCAACTAATGCGTTTATTCTGAACAAGCTTAACCAACTACCTTGGTCGGAAACTCTAATACCCGTTAATACTCTAGATTCACTCTGCAGTGACAACTTCTGTCCTGCCGTCAAAGATAATCAACCGTTATTTTTCGACAGCAATCACCTGAGTCTTTACGGCGGTGAAATTATCGTCAAAAGGATTATGGATCTACAGTAAGTATAATTTCAACCGTAGCCACTCAGATTTAATTTAGGGTCGAAAAAAATATGCAACTAATAGACTACCAACGCTTCAGAAATAATATCGCATTAATAACTGAAGATAGCACTGCGATCACCTACTCCGAACTAGAAGAGCTCGCCAACAACTTCGCCAAGACGATTGACTCAGAATCAGGATTAATTCTAATTGAGTGCAGCAATGAAACACCCCCTGTCATATGTTATCTAGCTGCGCTAAAAATTGGCATACCTGCGCTGTTAGTTAACCCTAAAGATGAAATAAATATACTCAGTATTTTATCCACTTACCCGATTAGTCATCACTATTCAAAATCGACAGGGGTATGGGAATTATCAACACCGATAGTTAACTCAACAGCTTCAGTGCACCCCAACCTTTGTGTAGTACTATCAACATCGGGGAGTACTGGTAGCGCCAAACAAATAAAACTCAGCAAGAAAAATATTTGCTCTAATGCTGAGTCTATAGGGCAATACTTAAGTCTAACGGAACAAGATCGAGCGATAACAACACTACCCTTCAATTATTCTTATGGCTTATCCGTAATCAATTCTCACTTGCAAGCTGGTGCGTCTATTGTACTGAATGAGCATACAGTCACTGAACCTGTTTTCTGGAACGTCTTTAAAGAAAAGCAATGCACGTCGCTTGCAGGAGTCCCTTATATATACGAATTGCTGGAAAGGTCTAACTTTACAACACAAGACCTACCTTCTTTACGCTACCTTACGCAAGCTGGCGGCCGCCTCTCATCTGAAAAAGTTAAATACTTTAGCGAGTTAGCCGCAAAGAAAGGAGCCGAATTTTATGTGATGTACGGGCAAACTGAAGCAACTGCACGAATGGCCTACCTCCCGCCGGACTTAGCATCAACATTTTCAGATTGTATTGGAGTACCGATACCTAATGGAAAATTTAGTCTTCGCGATGAACATAACAACGAAATCACCCAAACAAATATTGACGGCGAGTTAGTGTATCATGGCCCGAATATTATGATGGGATATGCCACTCAATCATCAGACCTTTCCAACGATGAGGAGTTACCCTATTTAAAAACAGGTGATGTTGCGCAAGTTAATGATAAAGGCCTCTACCGCATCACCGGCCGAATAAATCGCTTTATTAAGCCATTCGGCATTAGACTGGGCCTCGATGAATTAGAAAGTACTTTTGAGAGTGAGGGCGTTAATTGCTTTTGCACAGGAAATGACGACGAGCTATTAATTGCAATAAAAGATTCATCACTTCAAGGCAAAGTAATACGTCGCACACTAGAGCTCACACGCCTACCCCAATCATGTTTGCGCGTTGTAATTGAGAAAGAGCCACCTCGTCTTAGCAACGGAAAAATTGATTACAAAAGCTTACAAGAAAAATTTCCGAAGGTTGACCTCCTTAATAGCCCGGGTATGACAACACCGAGTGAGCAATTAATTGCTGCCTACCAAGAAAGGCTTAACAGCAATGAAGTAAGTGCAAACGATTCATTTAAAAGCTTGGGAGGCAGCTCATTAACGTATGTGCAGACAAGCTTGGATATTGAAAAAATATTAGGTACAGTCCCAGATTACTGGGAAAAGATTACCATTAAAGATCTCGCTAATTTAGCCGAAAACAAGAAAAATCATCGCTTTATATCAAAGTTAGAAACAAGCTCTATTGTTAGATGCTACTCGGTATTGGCGGTCGTCATGAACCACGCAGGGCTTAGCTTTCTTGCTGGAGGAGCTGCATTACTACTGCTAGTTAGCGGTCTAAATCTATTACGCTTTCAATGGGATGCCCTTCTCAACGGAAAGACTAAATCTTTTTTTACCTCCCTAACGGCTAATGTACTACTGCCGTACTGGGCAATACTAATCATTTTCCCAATATTAAAAGGAGACCCAATAAATTATCCTGCCATTTTTCTTGTAATGAACAACATTCCAGATACTGGCGCCGTTCCATTACCGGCTTGGTTTATTTGTGCTTTAGCTCAAAGTATATTAATTACAACATTGCCGATTATGTATAAACCAATACGGGAATGGATCAAAAATCACGCCTTCACATATGCCAGTATATTACTAATTATCGGCGTTACCGCTCGAGTACTCGATCAATATTTTCAGTTGGGAGAATCATATGGTTTGTCAGGTAAAGAAATCACATGGTGCTACTGGCTATTCGCACTAGGCTTTATAGGTTTTTCAGCCACCGATATAAAACAAAAGACAATAGCTTCTGCTCTAACCGTGCTATTACCCGTCATTTTTTTCCCTAACGATTTATCGAGGATGCTAACAGTAGCTGGCGGCGGACTATTATTGATATGGTTTCAAAGTATCAATGTACCTTCATTTTCTAAACCGCTGATTGCATGGATCGGTGCCGCTAGCCTCTTCATTTACATGCTTCACTCTAGAGCACCCGTAGATAGCTTTAGCTCCAGTTGGAGTGTAGACATCTTTCGAATTAGCGTAGGACTCGGTCTTGGACTAATAGGATGGAAGTTGTACGATTTATTTTTACGTTATGCACATATAGCAATCGGCAAGTGGCATCGTAGATAAAACGTAGAAATAACTAATCTATCAATTAGCTAGTGTGAATACTAAGCGGCCAGTTATTTTTCCGCTTAGTATTCACACTAGTATTTTAGACCAAATTTTTCGCCACAACCCCGTGAACATCCAGAAAAAATCGATCTATGCTCTCACGGAACAATGAGATCTGTAGTTAATATTAGATAAGTGAGAATGATGTATTCAACCTCCTTCCTTAACCCGCCGCTCAATAATTGCAAGAAATCTTCTATCAGCAATTCAGATTCAACATTCCACCTTTGCTATTTTGGTCAATAATTTGAGGGATAATGTCGGCTAAGACTCTCGCAGCCTCCCCCTTATTCGTGAGCTTACGAGAGCCTAGCTCAAAACACCCGGTTTTTTATGATTAACTTGCCTCCCTTAATCTCCAGGAGCAAGCCACCATGAAAATACCCGCGACTCTCAATCAGCATTGAAGCGACTCACCACACAGTTTAAAGAATGGCGCATTGTGCGAACGAATCGCCGAGAACCGGTACCACTGAGCTTGCGGCAGCAAGCCATAACGTTGCAACAAGACTACTCAAAATCGAAAATAATCAAAGCCGCAGGGATTAACAGCACGATATTTTAGAGCTGGCAAGCCACTACTCAAATGACGATAAACGAAGACGCCCAAAATACCTTTGTGCCTTTGATCTCCTCATCAGTAACACCGGAGTCTACCTCCTCAGCCATTGAGTTTACGCTGTCTTTTTCTGCTGGCCATCAAGTCACTATCAAGGCTGCTGCTTCTTACCCGATTGGCTTGGCTGCCCAGCCTGGTAATTGCTACGCTAATAGTCTTTAGCGGTGAATGGATTATCGCTATCGTTAAGTTGATTCAATTTTTACAAGGTCATTTTAATTTAGACTTACTGAATATTTTAGGCCTTGGAAATTATTATTTAGCCTTTCTGGCCATTAATTTTGTGTTACTGATTAACGTATATCCAAAGCACAATACAGTAAAGTGCCATAAGCCTTCACCACAACTTAGCCTTGTAGATCAAACCGAGCAGCCGCCCTCAGTACTTGCCAAAGTGAAAGAGCAACAGCTATATACTCAATCAGACCTTACGCTGCAATCACTGGCTCAACAGCTGTACATATCGCAACGGCGCTTGTCGCAAACCATCAAAGAGGATCTGGACACTAACTTCTCCGATTTCATTAATACTTTGCGTGTAGAACTTGCTCAACACTACCTTAGCCAAAGGCAAAAGGTGACTATCACCGAGGTGCTTTACAGCGTCGGTTTTAACAGTAAGTCGGTCTTTAATACCGTGTTTCGCCAAAAAACGGGAATGACGCCCTCAGAATTTCGCAAGTATGTGCAGCTTCAAGTAACCAAATAGCATAAAAATACAGAACCTATAGCTTAAAGCTCTACCTGATAAGCGCATATGTACAGAGCAGGTTATATAGCATGTCTATACTTATTGAACCAATGCCCCCTTAAGGCTTCCCTGTGTTCAAACAAAAACCACCGCGACCCTTTCGCTCTTGCCGAATCTGTCCTCAAAAGGCAAGCGGCTTCCTAGCCTTATGGCGACTAAGTATAACTAGGCGCTGGTAATAACCTTGGGAGATGAAAGGAGGCAGCAAGCAGTAACAACGCGATATGCCATAAGGTTGTTTACCATGCTTATCGCTTGGGTTTTGTGTGTAAATATTCAGGCGCAAGGCAGGCAACCGCTACATTTTAATCATCAACTTTTCGAGCACGGAAGCGAAATTAGGCGCCTAGGCGTTATTAACGAAACCACTCAGGATGAGTTTGGTTTTATCTGGCTTGCCGGCACTCAAGCCTTAGGTCGCTACGACGGTACAACCCTTAAAATTTATACACATAAAAATGATCTGCACAACAGCCTGCCCGACAATTATATTTGGGACATTGCAATCAATGACCAAGGACAGGTATGGATTGCAACCGGCCGTGGTATTTGCCGCTACATACGCGAATACGATCATTTTGATTGCCCTCAGAGTTTTGCGGGGAGCAAAGCGATTGCCAATGGCGCCAGTTCACTACTGTTTGATCAGGAGGGTCGCCTGTATGTTGGCAACCACGCCTCCCCTTTCCGTATCGACTTTACTCACAATACACTGGAAGAGTTTCAACTGACGCCAAAAGGCTCACCCTCCAGTATCGACAACACCGTGTGGGATATTCAGATAGGCCCCAGCGGTAACCTCTGGTTTGCCACTCGCAATAGCGGCATTGTGCGGTATTCTCCATTGACCCAAACGGCAGAAGTTATTGAGACACCCTGCAGCAGTAATGAACAAAAAATGATGTATCAGTCACTTGCTTTCGATAACGCCAATAACCTTTGGGCAGGCACAAACGGGGGCGGCCTATGCTGGCTCAATCTGAGTAGTCACACTTTCGAAAAAATGGTATGGCCAAGCTCCGCTTTAGGTAATAGCGAGCGCGCGGTAATTACCGATATAGAAATTGACCATAAAGGCATTATTTGGGTATCAGTCGATCATCAAGGCTTGCTGATGTACGATGAGAAAAAGCAATTGCTGAAACAGCACTGGCACTCAGGTACCCAGCCCACCTCCATCGCGGCCAATAAAATACGCAGCGTCTTTGAAGATAAAAATAATGATATTTGGGTAGGTCTATTTCCTGCTGGCGCTGACTTTCTCGATCGATCACACGAACACCTTTCGCTCTACCAGCACGACGCCGGAGACCCTACCAGCTTAAGTCATAATTCCATCCTCAGTGTATTTGAAGACAGCAAAAATAAAATTTGGGTCGGTACAGAATTTGGCCTTAACCGTCTAAATAGTGATGGCAGTTTTAAGCGCTATGTCGCTAACCCCGGCAATACAGGCTCCCTGCAGGCAAATGCGATATTGAGTATTACAGAAGACCGCGAGGGGTTTTTATGGATTGGGACATGGAACGGTGGCTTACACCGCTTTAATACTGCTACCGAAAAATTCAAACATTACCCCGTGCAAAGTAATAACCCCCATAGCCTAGGCGACTATTTTTCTTGGTCTGTATTTTACGATAGCCTAGATCGTTTATGGATTGGCAGCGAAGGGGTTGGACTGCAACGCTACCGTAAAGACACCGACGATTTTATTCATTACGATAATATAGGCCGAGACGGTAATAGCATCAGTAACCTTTACGTCATGAATATCGAAGAAGATAAAGATGGTGATCTTTGGCTATCAACTTACAACGGCCTCAATCGCTTCACCCCCGAAACCGAAACCTTTAAGTCATGGATAAGCGATAAAAATGACCCCGTAAGCTTAAGTAGCTCCCTGATTAAATCTGTACTCTCTACCCGCGAAGGCAACCTATGGGTAGGTACCCACGACAATGGGTTAAACCACTTTAACCCCAGTACAGGAAAAGCCCAACGGTTCGGCTTTGAAGAAGGCTTACCCTCATTAACCGTATCCAGCTTAATTGAAGATAATGCTGGCTATATTTGGGCCGCGACAACCAACGGTTTAGCGCGAATTAACCCGGAAACCTTTCAAATCGATGTTTATGCAGAAGGGGCTGGGCTTGCCGGTGTCAACTACAACCGCGATGCCGCTCTCGCCGCACGCGATGGCACACTGTATTTTGGTTCGACAGAAGGCCTTACCGTAATGCCACCCAATGGATTAACAGAAAATAGCAGCTGGCACCCTGTTCACTTAACGGAGTTTCGGGTGTTAGACAAAACCGTAGCTCTCGGGCCGAACTCACCCTTAAAAGAAAGTATTCTCACGAGCGATAGCGTAACGTTAGATTATGCCAGCGGCATGTTTTCATTAGACTTCGCGGTATTGAGCTATCGCTTTCCCGGTAAATACGAATACGCATACCAGCTCGAAGGCTTTGACAATACCTGGCTTTATATAGGTTTGCGTAATACCGCCACCTATACCAACCTTAATCCTGGAACCTACCAATTTAAAGTAAAAGCCCGTATCCCAGGCGAACAATGGAAAGAACGAGAAAAAGCGTTAACGATTGTTATTACCCCGCCCTGGTGGCGCACCTATTGGGCTTATGTTATCTACACCGTTTTATGTTTTGGTTTTATTTATTTTATATATTGTATTGGTCGATTAAAATACGCCTCCGATAATTACAAGTATCTAGCCACCACTGATAACCTAACAGGCATATTTAATCGTTCCGGAATATTGTCCATTGTCGAGACACTTTATAGCCAAAAAATTGATCCTAGGGACTATACCCTCGCGACCTTAATTGTCGACATTGATCACTTCAAAAAAATTAATGATACCCATGGTCACGCAACCGGCGACAAAGCCATTCGCCATATTGTCGATACCCTTCAACAAAACATCCGCAAGAGCGACCATATTGGGCGCTGGGGTGGTGAAGAGTTTATTATCGTTATGCTGCTTGAATCGGCGTTGCCACTAGAAAGGTTCGGTAGCGATCTTTGCGCCGCCGTCGCTGAAACGCCCATCAACATTGGCGGTACTCATTTGAACATCACCATCAGTATCGGCGGTGTTTTACATCACGACCATGAGCCTTTTGAAGAGGCTTGCCAACGTGCCGACGAAGCCCTTTACATGGCTAAAGAGTCGGGCCGAAACCGTTTTTGCGGTGCCTAACCGCTAAGAATGCAGATAGTGAACACCGACCCAAAACCCAGCATCTGTCACGAGTATCCCACTTTTTTTTGATCTACCTCGTCATTCCACCCTCAAATGTGCGCTATAACGCCCCTATGTTTTAACAATAGCCTTGCGCAATACCAAGGCCCGTAGGTTGATGTATGAAATATTTATTCCCACTATTATTAATCACAAGCTTGGCCGGCTGTGCAGGCACATCACAGAACTCAAGCTCCACCGAAGCCAGCAGCTCAAGTACACCTAGCGCGCTCGATTTAGCCGTCGCACACTTGCCAGAAGACCTAAGCCTTTGTCTAGCACCCGCAGGCGCGGTGATCACAGACATCGCCAGTGTGGTCGAATGGGTAAATGCAATGCCAAAACCACTGACTCTGGCCTGCTTCATTGCCAGCCTACCTCGCCCAATCACCTATAACGCCACCGTAAGTACCTTTAGCGCACAACCCTCTATAGGCCGCCATAATCCACGCATTTTCATAAAAGAGGATAAGCTCTGGCTCTCTTTCGTGACCCAAGAAGGCCTAGCCCTTAAAGAAGATTCGGTTACCGGCATAGGCAGCGCCATCTGGGATGCCGATAACGTTCAATTACTGGAACTTGGTTACGAAGTAGAGTCCAACCGCTTATTACAGCAGTCGATTAAAGGAGAGCTCGCCTTCCCCGTATTGGCCGAGCTACCCGAAAACGCACCCTACGCAAAAGTCAGTATGAATGGCGCGCGGACAGAAAGCGTTTGCGGTGGCTGCCACGGCAGTGAAACCATTATTGATGTCATTGACGACATACCCGTGTTTCGCTCGACGATGCTACGCAATGCCCGCACCCTGGAAGTTAGCCATGGCTATTTGGTTAATCAATATTTATCTTGCGACCCCACCGTTAATACCGGCACCACAGAAGAGAACAATGAATGGTATCGCTGCCAGATGCTAGAGGCATTTTTTGGGAAAGGCGACATGCTGTGGTCAAGCTTCCCAGAAGAAATTTCAACACTTTTGTAAGTAGTAGGGACGAGGAAAAGGGCTTGGCGTTATAGGTGATGCGCTAAGCCTGCACGAACGAAATATTATTATAATAAATTAAAGCTCTTGTAAATAAATATAAAAATAACTTATCACCCATACTTGGGTGTTCGAGATACTTAAAGCCTACATAGAAATATTGACAACATATCGATTGTAAATGTTGTATCGCGCCTAAAGTTAGACACCTCCCAGAACTATTTTTAGCATAACCAGGGTCAAAAAAGATAAGTAGCGATTGGAAGCATAAATAAATAAAAAAGGGGCTAAGCCCCTTTTTTATTTAGCACAATTCAGCCGGAAGACCTTAAACACTAAAAACTATACTTAAAGCCTACGCCATATCTACGCCGATCAGCCGTAGCTGCCCAACCTTGATTTGTAGACAGCGCCACAACAGATGTACGATACTCTTCGTCTCCGCAATTACTACAAAATAGCTTAATGCTTAGATCATCCGATGCAGTAACAAAAGAAAAAGATAGGTTATAAATATCATAAGAATTTTGTTTAAAATCATTTTGCGATTCAAAATAATGACTGCTTTTCCAACTGTGATCGAGCTGAAACTTTATACCCCAATAATTCGAAATATCACGAGAATATTCAGCCATTAGCCAATAAGAATGTTTCGGGGATGCTGGAAGTATATTGCCTGATAAATCCTCACCATTTATGGTTGTAAAATCATCAAAGGTTGCATCAATATAGTTATAGCTAGCCAAGAGAAATAAATTTTCACTCGCCATAAACTGCACTTCACCCTCAAACCCTTCCACAATACTCTTTTCTGCATTATCCGTGATGATTGATTCAGTACCCTCGAATACAGCGATCTGCTGCACCTGTAAATCCGCATAGTCATAGCTATAAAGCGATGCATTCACCTGTACACGCTGATTAAACCAGCGCGATTTCACACCTAATTCGGCTGACTTTAATACTTCCTTATCAAAGGATTTTTCAGCAAGTTCTTGCTGTGTTGCAATAAACTGAATCCCGCCACTTTTATAACCCTGCGTATAACTTCCGTAAAACATGGCATCCGAAAGAAATTCCGGTGACCATTCGACGACAAATTTCGGATCAAAAGATTCGTAGGTCAAGGTATCATCGAAAGAAAAGTTAGAGCCCCCAAATATTGGGACATGCATAAATGCGCCTGGAGCAACCTCCATTAAAAGCTGCAGATTTGCAAGCCCTACCGTCTCAGTGGCATACGTATACTTTTTTTCATCGCGGCTGGTTCGCGCGCCAAGCGTAAATTGCAACTGATCAAAAAATTCAATAGTACCTTGTGCAAATGCGGCCCAACTTTTAGTTACCAAATCTACGTCAAAATCAACACTCCAAGGCGGCGCCTCGAACCCCGGTTCAATACCGATTATTATTGGTGGAGGCAAAGTTAATAGCCCAGCGATTTCGGCCTGCGCTCCTAGCTGAATAGCATCCGAACGCTGCGCCGTGTCTTGATAGAAAAAAGCACCGACTAACCATGATATTCTGTCATCAAAAGTGAGATTACCACCTTCCTCTGAACTAAATTTAAACTCTTGACTCCACGTAGATGACTCTTGCTCCGTAAGTATGTTTGCAATCTCAAAATTCATGCGGTCATCATCAACAAACTCCCCGACAGTTTCATCACGTAAGCCCGTAATGGATTCTAACGAAAAATCGTCGTGCTCCCACTTTAAGGTTAAGTTTGTTGCACGCGCACTTACGTCTGTATATCCAGGCACATTAGCCCTGCTCGTATATTGATCAACAGCCTCGGCATCAATCTCGGCTTGTCGAGTCTCCTCGGGGATGCGTGGATCAATTGAAAGTATGTCATTGCTGCCCGGAGGGAAAACGACTTCACCCGTAAATGCATCAACACGCTGCTGCGTATCATCAATTACTAACTTTGCCGTTACATTATCGGTAAAGTTATAAATCAACTTACCCCTAATGTTATAACTTTTTTCATCATCTTCAGCACCGCTATTCAGCTCGGTCCGAAAACCTCCCGCTTCACGTGCAGACGCCGATATATAGCCAAGCAATTTATCCTCTATAAGTGAGCCAGAAACAGTTCCGCCTATCTGCCATGAATCTTCATTACCAATTTCCTTCACAACGGTAGCCGAAAAATCCTCTTGGGGATCCTTAGTTATAAGGCTAATCGCACCACCGATAGTATTACGGCCATAAAGTGTACCCTGTGGCCCTTTTAGTATTTCGAGTCGCTCTACGTCTACAATATTCTGCATCAAGCTACTAAAACGTGGAACATATATACCATCGACAAAAACACCAACAGAGCCTTCGGTACCAATGTCATATTTATTAGTACCAATTGAACGGATAAAAATAGATGTACGCGTTTTGGTAACACCAACAACCTCAAGGCTGGGCATAAGTGTTGCAATATCTGTAACATCATTCCAACCAGAGCTTTCTATTTTTTCCGAAGTAAACACATTAAAAGAAGCAGCAATTTCCTGCTGAGTTTCAACCCGTTTTTCAGCGGTGACGAATATCTCCTCTAGGGCTGGAGGGCCTTGTGCAATCGCAGGCATGGAAAGCGTACAAAGAAGCAGCAATGGTTTTTTATTGTCGCTACGGAGCATGGAGCCCACCTTATCTTGATTGTGTTTTGATTTAAACATATGCGTCCATTGGTATTACAAATACTTCATTAAACTTGAATATACGACTTATAAGTATCGAGTATAGGTAATCAATTGACTAATTGCCTATAGCTGCACCTGTTATTTATACCAATAATTCATAGCTATTTAAGTTAATATTTCATTTCTCAAACACTAAGGAGAATAATAATAATTTTATTATTATTCTCCTTGGACTCAAAATATTTGGACTACACTATGAAGAATTATTGCCATTTCATAGTGTTAAATACGTTTAACCTTGCGATAACTTGATCGATATAAACCAGTTTATATACATAGACAGACACACGATAAACATGAGAAAAATATGTTGCACATCAATAATTTAAAACACGTATGCACTGCGTTAGTAACAACACAACTTCTAACGTTAAGTATGGCGTCTTATGCCGGCATGCCAAAAAGTATTAAATATATTGAAGAGCTATTTTTAGACCCGGAAACAATGTACGTGCACTATGAAGTGACCTGCCAGAGTGGAAAAGTTATTGATATATCCTCTTGGGATGACAACAAGCTATGGTGCGAAGGAAAGGGTCTAAAGGAAACCTGTAACAAGAAGAAAATTAAAACCGCCAAGAATGTCTGCAAATAGGCTAGCGCCCGTCACCTAACCCCCTCTTTAGTCACCTCAAATATCATTTGGCGCGTTTGTTAATAAAACGCTCCACTTCTGCATGCCTCTATATAATCTCTATTCAATTAAATTGTGACAATGAGTAAAGTTTGCCTATAGTAAATATAGGTAAGCTCGAGCCTAGCAGGCTAATGGCACTGTTTCGCTAGCGTCGTAATTTCATTACAGGAGTTCAGGAGAGGTAAATGAGCAATGTAAGTGTGGTGCAGCGCCTAATATTAATGGTGGCTGTATCTTTAGGCATGATTATATTACTAGTGACAACGTCACTAATTGCCTTTTCAAAAATTAATGATGGCGTCGGGCGCATTTACGACGACCGAGTAGTGCCGCTCGTTCATCTCAAGCAGATATCAGATGGCTATAGAATTATTATAAATGCCGTAAACAAAGCCGACAACGGCATACTAGACCCAAATGACGCCTTAGATGAAATCATAAACGCCAATATTTTGATCACCACGAACTGGAATAAATATTTAAATATCGCATCGGCCGCACACGATAATGATGCAACCGACATACTCGATGAGCTATTTAATCCCGCAAACGAAATGATTGCCGAAGTTGCCAAAATCCTGAAACGCCTTGGCCGCGACATGGAATATGACGAAGATGGAGAAACTGTTATAACAGATTACAATGGCGATTTATTTGAATTTGTTGACCCCATCAATAAAAATGTTGCCCTACTGATTGATATCAATACCTCAGCCGCTAATGAAGAGCGAGCGCTGGCGCAAACTATTTTTGATAATGTCTTTTTTGCCTTTATAGTGGGTTCCGTAATAGTGTTTCTCATCATGCTACTTTCTGGATACTTTGTGAGTAAAAGTATTTCGGAACCTCTTCGGAAAATATGTGAATTTGTTGAGCTATGCGTTAAAACGAAAGACCTATCAGGGAAACCGCCAAAACTCAGTAAAGATGAAATTGGAAGTGTAGGTGTCTCGTTTGAACATATGATGGAACAGTTCAAAGAAGTCGTTGGGGATGTACATAATACCTGTAAAAAATTGGACGGGTATTCAATGAGCCTTCAAAAAAGCACGACTGAGGCGGTTAAAGATTCAGAATATCAATCTCAAGAAACACAACATGTTGTGGATGTGAGTGCTCAACTTAGCCGGGCAAGTGAAGATATTAGCGCGAATGCATCCAAGGCTTCAGAAACTGTTAACTCGGTAAACCAGGATGCAGAAGCCGGTAATATCAATGTACAAAAAGTCATCGTATCTGTTGTTGAAGTAAAAGAGAAAATGAATTTAGCCTCTCAAGTTGTGGAGCGTGTTGCGAATGATAGCCATGATATTGGTGCAGTATTAGGCGTTATTCGGGAAATTGCAGAGCAAACTAATTTGCTGGCCTTAAATGCGGCTATTGAAGCAGCCCGCGCTGGCGAACAAGGTCGAGGTTTTGCCGTTGTAGCTGACGAGGTAAGATCACTAGCGCAGCGTACACGCGCCTCAACAGAAACAATTCAGAGTTCAATATCACGGCTGCATTCTAGTGCTGGGGATGCCGTAGACTCCATGACGCAAGGGCGGGAAGAGATTGAAAAGGCTATATTTGAAGCTGAGCAAGCCGGCAGCTCTATTCAAGCAATATCGACCTCCATCGCCTTGATTAGGGACATGAACATGGAGAATGCAAAAGCAACCGATGATCAAATGAGAGCATCGAAAGAAATTGCGAATAATTTAGTGAACATTTCCAACGCGACGGTAAAATCAAAGGTTACATTTTCACAGGTTGAAAGTGATGGTCTGTCTTTACGTCAAACAGCCACTCAATTAGCTGCGCGTGTTAACGGGTTCAAGACATGAGTATATTCTGATGAATTGCGTTAAATGGCGTACCGCTACCACATGCTTCAATACGGAGAATATTAGCTAAGGGCCTATTTATACGCGACCGCCGATAACAACACCTCAATGATAAGTTTTCGCAGTCAATACGTAAGCGCTAAAGGGAATGATAGGGAGGTTTTTAAAGATACCGCACCCGAGTCACTCACCAACTCCAATATTTAAAACATCAGCCCTCCTTATACAACATATAACCACACGCTTGAGGCCCTCTATTTTCCTGTAGCCTGCCTACCAGCCACCTGCACAACTCTTCGAAATATTACCCCCTTGAATTTACACTGAGCCAGCTGTAATGCCGTGTAATGTATTTAGATTAACAAAAAACCTAGAATCCCTTTCGCGCAATAAATACTACGTTTTTTGCTACTCCCTATAACCCCAAGCAGACATCAAAGATATTTTGGAGAAAATAATGACAGCAGTAACAGCCCAATGCACCGCAGCCACCACGGCAGAAGCCACAGCAAAAAATGCACTAGCAAAGGCACAAACGACTAAAAATACGACACAAACAGCCCAAACAGTGGCTATCAGCACCCAAAGTGCAGCCGGCCTCGCACTTGCCGCTGCTATCGCGAGAGGCACCTCTGCTACTGCCGCGGCTAGTGCAGCCGTAGCCGTAGCCGCCACCGCCACACAAGCCTCAACAGCCGCCGCAGCCGCATCTGCAACCGCTGATGCTGATGCTACCGCAGCAGATGCCGCCGCCGCGCCAGCCATTGCAGCCGCTACCGCTTCCGCCGCGGCAGCAGCAACTGCTGCAACAGCATCAACTACTGCTGCCGCCGCT
>NZ_CEXWTU010000076.1:0-20182 GCF_982758155.1 Marinagarivorans sp.
AGGAGACAGGAAACAAGTATTATTGGATAAAGTATTTTTTCCTCGGCCCTTATATTATCTAAAAGCCGCAGCTATCACTTAAACTGCGGCTCAATTCATTAATAATCCCAGCTATTGAAATGGCGACGACAACCCTCGATACGAAGCTTGATCACCGCACCATATTTTTCAATCAGCGAACCAAGAACAATCGCTAATACGCCAAGGCCTGCCAAACTAAACCAATTATTGAATTCAAAACCATTAACGACAGACATCAAGCTATAGCCTAACCCCGCCAGAGTTAAAACAACTCCTGCAGAAAGTACGTAACGGCGCTCAGAAAAAACGGCAAAGGCGATTAAAGCCGCCCCACTCATTAAACAAAAAACAGATGACATGAAGTCCGAAGAAAGCAAAAGGTTACCACCAACCAACACAGTGGAAAATAGCGTCGCCATAACGCCATAAATATGCCTACCGCTACTGGCCCGCAGAGATAACTCAAACAACAAAGCCGAAGACACAAGGGAAAAAATGAACACAATAACCGATAAGGATGCATTTAATTCACTACCGACCAATGCTGCAGCACTTATAGCGACGCCCAGTATAGGTAAAATAGCAATTGATTCGAGCAGCGTCCTTAAACCACTTTTCACACTTAATGAGCTAGAACATTGACGCGCTGCAAGTAACAAACTCACGCTGATAATTAAAGGCATAATCGCACCAACACTGTGGAACATATTACGCCCTAACAAAATCATTAATGGTACTAATAGAATTGTTTTTGCAATAAAACCTTCCCGCGTTTTTAGCGTGACATCCAACATGCTGGCTTTAATAATGTGATAAACCACACCCCCCAGTAACGACATGGCTACAACACCAACAAACACCTCATTTCGAGAAGGCAATAATAATAATAGATTACCCACAACAAAAACTAACGAAAAGCGCAGCGCAGAACGTCGTGCTATGACCTTAAAACCAAAAAATATTAACGGAACGAGAACCACTAATGCACTAAAAAATAACATAGCCGTTTTAATAGAATAACTTGCAACCCATGTTATTGAACCATGGAGGTCAGCGACTTGAGGACCAAGGATTGAATACAAAAAAGCTGCGATAATCGCGAAATTTGCAGACACAAAAACCAGCGTTAGCATTAATAGCAGGCGAGCTCCCTTTTGCTCTTTAAGCCACCCACTGCAAGCTAACCCCACGCAAGCCAAACCCACGGTATGCGCCAACAGTATTAAGTAGCGACTAATATCACTTCCCTGCCCAAAGCCCTGATACAGATAAATGGATACCGAAGCCAACAACGTAATCGCCCCCAAGCCCCGCAACAATCTGGGTATCGAATAGCGACTCACCTCATCTACAGTAGGCTCCGATTCGGGCATCCCCGCTGAGGATACGACAGGATCACTCACCGATAGATTATTCATGACCTTTTCCCTCAGTATTGTGTAGCGTACCCGTTAGCTCAGCGAGCTCTAATCGCAAAGCCTCTTCTTCTTCCTGACTAATAAAATCGTGCTCAAAAGCATTAGGTCCTGAAATATAACCTTCATTACCACTTAACAGCTCAGCCTCTGTAACCTTCACTTCCCAACGCTCAAACGTCGTACTCAGCTCATCCGTCATGTTTTGCTCTACAGCATTCATACTGCGTAAAGCGTCAGCAGCGGACTCTCGGGTACGCATTAAATGCTGCTTATTCAACATCTCAGTTACACGAACTTCTGCCTGCTTCACATCAGAAGCAAGCCGCTTACTCACAACATCGTGTTGCGTAATACGCACGACAAGTGATGACTTATTACTCGACGCCACTTTTCGCTGGCGCAAACACTCTAGCGCACGGGCCTGGTCATCCGGCCCAACACGCTGCGCCCTCTGGGTCCAAGTGATAACGGCTTCATCCAAGCTGGCAAGCTCTTGATGCATAACTCGACTATCTTGCTCTACACGCGTTAAGCGCACCTTTGATTTCGCCAATGCTTGCCGAGCCTCTTTTAGGATTGCGTCCACCACTGCATCTTGATTTTCTATTTGACTGATGGCCTGATCTAAACTGCCCGTTAAGGTTGCGTGTATTCGTTTGATAAATGACATGGCTATTCCTCTACATGTTTGTTGGTTTCAAGTAGCTATATCAAGAGCCATACCAAATATGAAAAATTATTTTTTTACAATAAAAACAATAAGTTAAAATAATATCCAGATATCGCCTTTCGATAAAAAACGAAAAGGCATACATAAAATGTACACGATAAATACACAAACTGTACATTTATAAATTTCATTTTCTTTTGGCCAAAAAAAACCAGCGCCTTAGCGCTGGCCTTTTAGCCTACCCTGCCACCCAAATGGGTGCTGTATTATTCCCACTCGATTGTCGCCGGTGGTTTACTTGAAACATCATAAGCAACACGTGAAATACCACTAATCTCATTAATAATTCGATTGGACACTGTCTCAAGCAGCTCATACGGTAAATGCGCCCAACGCGCTGTCATAAAGTCAATTGTCTCTACTGCACGCAGCGAAACAACCCACTCATAACGACGACCATCACCCACAACACCAACAGATTTAACCGGTAAAAAAACCACAAATGCTTGACTGGTCTTATGGTACCAATCTGCTTTGTGGAGCTCTTCCAAGAAGATGGCATCAGCTTCGCGTAGGATATCGGCATACTCTTTTTTCACCTCACCCAGAATACGCACCCCCAAACCCGGCCCAGGGAAAGGATGACGGTAAACCATGTCGTAAGGTAAACCCAACGCCAAACCAAGCTTTCGAACCTCATCCTTAAATAGCTCGCGTAAGGGCTCAACTAAACCCAACTTCATATCCTCTGGCAGGCCACCCACATTATGGTGCGACTTAATAACATGCGCTTTACCTGTTTTAGACGCGGCCGACTCAATAACATCAGGGTAAATAGTCCCTTGCGCCAACCACTGCACATTGTCGATTTTTGATGACTCTTCATCGAAAATATCAATAAAAGTATTGCCGATAATCTTGCGTTTTTTCTCTGGGTCGCTCTCGCCCACCAAGCGACTCAAAAAGGTGTCCTCGGCATCAACACGAATCACTTTAACGCCCATGTTTTTAGCAAACATGTCCATCACCTGATCGCCTTCATTTTTACGCAACAAACCATTATCAACAAAGACACACGTTAACTGGTCGCCAATGGCGCGATGCAGTAATGCAGCAACGACGGAAGAATCCACACCACCCGACAAACCCAGCAGCACATGATCGGTACCGACCTGCTCACGCACGCGGACAATCGCGTCTTCAGCAATATTTGAGGGTGTCCATAAGGCTTCGCAACCACAAATTTCAAGCATAAAATGCTCGAATAAAGCTTGCCCCTGCGTGGTGTGGGTAACCTCAGGGTGAAACTGCACGCCATAGAAATTTTTAGCCGCATTAAACATGCCCGCTATTGGACAAGATGGCGTACTAGCCATTATTTCAAAGCCTTCTGGCATTGCAGTCACTTTATCGCCATGGCTCATCCATACATCCAAAGAACCATTACCATCGTGGTCGATATGATCCTTAGTCCCCTTAATAAAGGCATTCTCACCCCTCAAGGTGATTTTTGCATAACCAAATTCGCGCTCATTAGAACCCTGAACTCTGCCGCCCAACTGCTCAGCCATGGTTTGCATACCATAACAAATGCCCAACACTGGAACACCCAACGTAAATACACATTCAGGCGCTCGCGGGGAATTCGGCTCCGTTACAGACTCTGGGCCACCCGCCAAAATAATCCCTTTGGGGGCGTACTCTAAAATATCAGATTCAGCCATATCAAACGCACGTATTTCACAATACACGCCAATCTCGCGCACGCGCCGAGCAATAAGCTGCGTGTACTGAGAACCAAAGTCTAAAATTAAAATACGGTGGGAATGAATATTAGGAAGCTGCGTGTCGGTAACCATAAATATGCCTGGCAAATAAATCAGAAAGACGAAATTGAAATAACGGAATTATAAAAACAAAAACCCGCACACGGCGGGTTTAATTAAAAGCAGCCGAAAACTTAACGCCCACTAATGGGGTAGTTAGGCGCCTCTTTAGTAATACTGACATCATGCACGTGGCTCTCGCCAATTCCGGCTGATGTTATACGAACAAATTCAGGCTTAGTGCGCATGGTCTTCATATCGACACTACCCGTATAACCCATAGCCGCTCGCAAGCCACCCATTAATTGATGCGTAATTGCAGCCAATGGCCCCTTATAAGGAACTCGCCCTTCAATCCCCTCGGGCACTAGCTTTTCCTGACCTTGGCTTGAGTCTTGAAAATAACGATCCGAAGAACCTTGGGTTTGCGTCATCGCGCCCAAAGAACCCATGCCGCGATAAGACTTATAAGTACGCCCCTGATAAAGCTCAACTTCACCAGGCGCCTCTTCAGTGCCCGCAAACATGGAACCCATCATCACAACACTTGCGCCTGCGACAATGGCTTTTGCCAAGTCACCCGAAAAACGGATGCCGCCATCAGCAATAACAGGAACATCAGTATCCTTTAATGCTTCCGCAACATTGGCAATCGCACTAATTTGCGGCACCCCAACACCCGTAACAATACGCGTCGTACAGATTGAACCAGGGCCAATACCCACCTTAACGGCATCCGCACCCGCCTCAACCAAAGCTAGCGCAGCAGCAGCCGTTGCGATATTGCCACCGATCACCTGTACATCCGGATAATCTTTTTTGATTTTAGTTACGCGGTCCAATACATTTTTAGAGTGACCGTGTGCAGTATCAACCACAAATACATCCACCCCCGCTTCAACCAATGCCTTAACACGCGCGTCGGTATCAGGGCTGGTGCCAACACTGGCGCCAACACGCAAACTGCCATCGGCGTCTTTACAAGCATTCGGGTAAGCTTCGGCTTTATTAATATCCTTAACAGTAATAATCCCCGTTAAGTTAAAGCCGGCATCAACAACAAGCACTTTTTCGATACGGTATTTATGTAATAACGCGCGAACTTCGTCAGGCCTTGCACCCTCCCGAACAGTAACCAACTTTTCTTTTGGCGTCATAATACTTGCTACGCTAGCATTCAGGTTCGGCTCAAAACGCACATCACGCCCCGTCACAATACCCACAAGATCCCCGCCATCCAGCACCGGAACACCTGAAATAGAATGATGCTTAGTGAGCGCAATCAGCTCACTGATTGTTGCCGACGAATCAATAGTGATCGGATCTTTTACAACACCGGCCTCAAACTTCTTCACCAAGCGAACTTGCCGAGCCTGATCCTCTATGGTCATACTTTTATGAATAATACCAATACCGCCTTCCTGCGCAATAGCGATAGCCAAGCGTGATTCAGTGACAGTATCCATAGCCGCTGACACCAACGGCATATTCAATGTAATGCCCCGCGTCAGCTGAGTTTTTATACTGACATCTTTAGCCGTAACACTGGAGTAACCAGGCACCAACAAAATATCATCAAAGGTCAGCGCTTCTTGAGCAATCCGCAACATAGGGGTAACCACCTTAATTTGGGCAAAAAAAAATGACCTAAGTTGCTATCAGCTCGCATCTAGGCAAGCCTCTCAAAGCAAACAACAGGCATTTAGGCCAGGTCAAAATTTAACGGCGCATTATAGGCGTTTCACTAGGCAGGGTAAATGTTTCGCGCAACAAGTCCGTGAATAGCCGATATTTTCACCGTCAAAAGACAGAAATCAGCATAAAATCTGCCGCATCCCGCCCAACAAGAATCGACTTAGTATAAGGCGAACCTTAATTACGCATCCATTACACAGCAACGGCAACAGGATCAACTAAGCTTAGCGCTATGCCTACCCGCAACAAAAGGAAGACACCTAATGCTGCCTGCATTTTTCCGCCACACCAGAATCCCCTTAATCATCCAGCTTCTTTTGACCCTCCCGCTGACTTGCGCAGCAACATTTGCCGACACAATCACCATTCACTCTCGCGACGATGCCACAGCACGCTATGCCATAAACATATTTGAAATGGCAATGAACAAAGCTCAGACCCCATACAAGCTGAACATAAAAAAGAGTAAAAAACCCGCCATTACATTACGAAGAATGCTCGAAGCAGGGACAACGGATGTTATTTGGGCGACAACCTCGAAAAACCTGGAAGATAAGTTTATTGCCGTGCGTATCCCCCTCTACAAAGGGTTAATGGGTTATCGAACCCTACTGATCAAACCCAATGCCCAACCTCTATTTAACGACATCAGCACACTAGCAGACCTAAACAAGGTGAGCTTAGGTCAAGTACACTCCTGGGCAGACACTGCCATACTGGAGAAAAACGAACTCAACGTGATAAAGGTGACTAAACACAGTAGCCTGTTTAGCAAGCTAAAAAAGGGGGACTTTGACGCAGCTCCACGAGCCATTCACGAAACAATACAAGAAGCACGCGAAGATGATGCACTAGCTGTCGAAGAGCGCTTGCTGCTTCACTACCCGCAACCCATGTACCTTTTTGTGAGCGCACACAAACCTGAGCTGGCCCACCAGTTAACGTACGGCCTCAGTAAAGCCATCCGAGACGGCAGCCTAGACATACTTTTTTATCGTGAAGAAAACGTAAAGCAGGCCGTGGCTGAACTTCAACGTAAAACACGCACTCTTATAGAACTTGAAAATCCTGAGCTCCCAGAGAAAACACCAACCAACAACCTCCAGCTCTGGCTATCGCTATCGCTATCGCTATAGCCCCACCCTAAAACGAAAAACCCCCAGCTTGCGAGCAAGCTGGGGGTTTAGCTGCACAACCTTTAGGGAATATCCCACAAAGGCCGTAACCACAAATAACCGCGAGACTTATCTTTTCTTCTTATCGTTAAAAGGGACTAGCGATACGCCGCCCGCTTTTGCGGCATAGGCTGCATCCGCAATACCGACATAAGTCTCTGCACTTGAATCTTCGTGTGCACGCACAATAACGCTAGATTCAGGACTCTCGGCCTTTTTCTGCGCTACTAGTGAGCGAACCGCACGCAAGTCAATACGTCGACCATCCATAGTAATCTCGTTCTGAGAGCTAACCACAATTAGAATACTTTCTGGCGAATCTGGGTTAGGTGGAGTTTCCGCTTGATTGGGATCGGGAACATTCACATTAATCGTCTGCTCTTTAACAAAAGATGCAGTAACGATAAAGAAAATTAACATGATGAACACAACGTCCAACATAGGGGTTAAATCGATATCGGCCTTATCGGCCTCTTCCTGGCGATTACGCTTTCTACGACTCACTAGTCAGTCTCCACAGAAGCCTAATGCGATGATGGCATAAATGCGACATCTCGCTTTTTTATTTTGACACTAGCGGTGCTAGGCCTACTTTTTGGAACGGTAACAACTTAACTACCAGATAGTAGTATAACCCTGTTACGCATCATCGGCGTAAAATTCACACCCAATGCCCTCGAACCGCACATTCTACATGAAGTTTTTGAAATTGTAGATGATTTTAGACAGCAGCCCAACCTCAAAATAAAGTCAGTTGAATACCCGCCGAATCACCCGCAATCTTAACCCCCACCCCCAATAAGCGCACGTTACGCGGAGAACGCGTGAGCGCCTGTGTTAATAAATCGGCATAACCAGCAGCATCAACTACCGAACAACGGCGCTCAACTGTCGTAGAGATAAAGTCAGTAAATTTTACTTTAACGAACAATTTCATAATTTTTGCCTCTGCGCACGCCTTAGCTATTCGGCGCTGCAACTCCTCAAGCAACGCTGGCAATTGCTCAACGCACTCCATTTCAGGTAAATCGCGCTCAAAAGTACGCTCAACCCCAATTGATAATCGCTCTCGGCTCGGCACCACTGGACGATCATCACGGCCATGCGCGCGCTCATACAACTTCAACCCAAACTTACCGAAACGCTTCAGCAATACCTCTAAACCATACTCACGGACATCTGCGCAGGTATGTAGCCCAATTCCAGCAAGTTTGGCAGCCGTAACTCGCCCCACCCCACTGAGCTTTTCAACCGCTAAAGCTCGACTAAAAGCATCATTTTGATCCGGCGTAATCACAGTAATGCCGTTAGGCTTTTGCCAATCACTCGCCACCTTGGCAAGAAACTTATTATTGGCAACGCCTGCGGAACAAGTAATACCTACCTCCGCCAATACGCGCGATCGAATCTCTTCCGCAATGCGCGTTGCGCTCCCCTCACAGCGACTTACAGCCGACACATCAAGAAATGCCTCATCCAAAGAAAGGGGCTCGACCAAATCAGTGTAATCATAAAAAATGGATTTCATGGCTTTGGAAGCTTGACGATACGCCTCAAAACGGTGCGCACGCAAAACAAGGTCTGGGCAAAGGCGTAACGCATAAGCGGTAGGCATTGCAGAGCGCACCCCAAACTGTCGAGCGGCATAGTTACACGTTGATATAACCCCCCTACCAGAGCTACTACCGCCTACCGCAATAGGGAGGTCAACCAAATACGGAGCATCTCGCATCTCCACGGCAGCGAAAAAGCAATCGGCATCGATATGAATGATTTTCCGCACAGCACCACCAAAACTGTATAAACAGACAGCATATTAGTAGCTACTTACTTTTCCGTCGAGCATTAATTGACAGCGAAGGTGCTCCACCTGCAGACACAAAACACTCGGCACTGTAATGCAACATCTCGCCATCCAACGCTTTAGCGTTGAAATCCCATCGGTAATGCTCATCACCGTCGGGGCCGACCCGACCATCGGCCGCCTCGGACGTATCCGCAACCCACGACAAATCAATCATCATCTGGGTTTCCTCAAGTAATAACTTATGACACGCCACTACAGAACTTTTCTCGGGAGTCAGAGATAGGAAACCCTCCCCCCCGATCATTTCGGTATAGGTTTTACCGGAAGCCTGACGGCACAATATACGAAACATTGTGCGCCCAGGAGTACTTTGTCGAAGATCTAGCCTTGCCTGCTTCACCTCTACACAGCGCGGCAGGTCAAGCGCTGCCTGCGCTGCGCCAACCAGTTGTATATAGTGCCCCTGATACTTTATTGGTAACCACAGCGCATTTTCATTTAAAGGAATATCCTCCCCCCATAGGAGGCCAGACCAAACGAGAGCAAATAGATAGACCAGCGATAGGTAAATACGCCTAACGAATTGCATCTACAGTGCCCGTCAACATGGCATTGAAAATAAAGCCCATCAGAAAAATCAGCTTATCTTCATCCTGCTCTACAAATTGCACACCGTACTCCTGACCATCTTTTTGCCGAATGCAGGCATCCACCGTCAGCAAACGAGAAATGCCATGAACCTGAAATTTACCCTTAATAACAATGCGATCACCCACAGCCCCCAAGTCATCAAAAACCTTGATGCGGCCACCGCCGGTACTCACGTCGAGTAATTTGCCAGCCACCCCTACGTGGGCTGTATTATCGAGGTTATTCACCAATATAGGTTGAGCAACAACAACGCGCTTAGCCGCACGTAAACGCTTAAACTGAATGACAGGAGGGTAATCAAGGTAGATCATATCCGCGGGGACATTACTAATGTAAAGAACTGTTGTTGGGAATAACGCAACGCCACTATCGAGAAACACCCGAATAATAACTTTTTGCCCCTCCTGCAAAACGGGAAATACCCCATTAGCGGAAGGCCCCACAATCAAACTCTCCCCACCCAAGCAACCGATTAGCGAGCAACTAAAAACCATTGTTTTATCGCTAGGGTTCGGGTACATCAACAACTGCTGACCAAAAGTAACCTCTAGCGCGTCAAAATCAATCCGATCATCTGCCATTGTATTATTCGCCAACTCGTCATCATTAACCAAAAAGTAGAGACGGCAGAGAAGGCTACACGCCCCTCCATACCACCACAGTTACATGGCATTGACGCCATTCCCCCTCAATATATTCATACCCACAAAATAAGGTTATCGGCCGAAACTAAAATAAGTTTAGTCAAAGGCGACCATATTGGAAGCAAAGCTACGCCACTTAGTCTATGTTTTTGATATGGGTGGTTATTGCGTAAAGGGCGGGGCAATAATAGCTTGCCCAATTAGACGAGGGCGCCTGCTCCATCAACAAGGGGCCCATAGGACACAAGTCAGTAGGGTAACGGGAGCAGTTACCGAGGCATATAACGCTTTGAGCAGCGCTGCTGAGGGAGCAGAAGGCAAGGGTTTTTGGATAAAGTATTTTTCCCTCGATCCTAAATCATGTAAATAGACACAATTGGTAACAAGCAACACAAAAGCAGCACCAATATTACAGAGCACTGATTACCAGTTCACTTTTCGACCGATAGCCGTGAGACACTATCTTGTCTACATTATTTATTTATGGCATTACTAATGAAGAAACAACCGTACAATGGGTACACACGTGACGCCAGCGATGCGGTAAAATCGCAGAGTAATCACGATAAACCCCCTACAATAACAATAATGATAATGAGAAAAACGAGACTAACATGTATTGGTTAACCACCTTCACACGCTATACCGCCTACACCCTTGCACTAACCTGCCTATTTGTTTGCCATAAAGCCACGGCGGCACTGGACCTTAATGGGATAGCTGCGCACAGTGAGTTTGGCAAAGATCAGTACATGGCAGCCCTGTACCTGGAGGACCTTAGCGCCGACTCGAAGCAAGTACTTCTGAGCAACCAGCGCAAACGCATGGAGATCAAGGTTGTCGCCGATCGTCTATTCGCTCGCAAATTTAAACGCCAGTGGATTGAGGGCGTTGCCATTAACGCCGGTAATTTTGACCTTAAGAAACACGCGCAAAACCTAGCTAATTTTAGCAACATGCTAAAAGTGAAGTTAATCAAAAATGATACCCTCACGATTGAGCGAACATTTCGCCGAGGTGTAGAAGTCGCCGTCAACGGTGTATTGCTAGGCACCATCGAGGATGTCGAGTTTTTCGATCTTATATTACGATCTTGGATCGGCCCTGTTCCACTATCCACTGATTTCAAAGCCGATCTACTCCAAGCTGGAAGTATTGAACCCAACATTCTTACGCGCTTCAAAGATATCCGCACTACAAACGAGCGCGTAGCGGCACTGAAAGCCGGATTAGCCAGCGCCTTAGCGGTTAGCACTCTAGCAGCCACAACTGAAAAAAATCAAAATAGCGAAGCTAGCTCTTCTAGTGACAACACCGCTAGCAGCTCCGAAATTAGTAGCGCCTCAGTCAGCACCGAGGTCGCCACAGCGGAAACCTCATCACTAAGCAGCACGAGCGAAGACGCGCTTGCTGAAGCAGCAAGCAGCGTATCGAGCCCGGCAATCGCTGCCGCTCCAAACCAAATTTTTGCGCAAGATGATGTCTTTGATGATGAAGACGACGATTTCTCCTATACCGCTGCCGACCTACTGTCTCGCCAATTGTATTTATCCAAGCTGACTCGTTGGACAGGCAGTTATATCAAGTACCCCAAATCGGCATTACGCAGAGGCGATCAAGGCACCGTAAGAGTGACCGTAATAATCGACAGGAAGGGAGATGTTGTATCAGCGGAGGTTATCCAAGAAAGCGACCACAAATCTCTAAACAAAGAAGCACTTAAAGCCATTAAGCGCGCCAGCCCATACCCCTCAATTCCGAGCGTTATCACTGGGGACAGCTTTGAATTCACACTACCTGTTGTGTTCGCGCTAAGGGATTAACACTTAGGAGCTAACAGTTAGGGGCGAGGCAATAATAGTTTGTCCAATTAGGCGAAGAGATAGGCTTTCTTATCGAGGCGCTCGAAGGGGCGCATGCCGGGGCATGTAACGCTTTGAGCAACGAAGGTAAGAATGTCGAGATCAAGCATTAGTGGATGAATTATTGTTTCCTCGTCCCTTAGGACGAAGATACAATAATTCATCCGCCAATTCGCGCATTTATAGTCGCCATATATTTATGGCGACTTACTTAAAATCCAGCCTCCCAAGTTGCGCCGCGCTCAGCGCGCACACCACCCAAAGCCATCGAGACAGAATCCGAGTAGCGCAAGGCACCCACTTTATCAACCTCCACTTCACCCTTTAGAACATCGGGGTGCGCCATTACCAACTCTAAAATTTCGTAGGTCATTCGCTCTAACAAAGCAAATCGCTGATCCTCAACTCGCTTAATAATAGCCTTGCAGATCGTTCGATAATTAAGCGCATCCTCAATAATATTACTCTCCACTGCCGCCTGCGCCTGACAATGAATAACCGCATTAATAATGACATCTTGGCGGTTGTTAATCTCCTCCTCTTTAATGCCTATATAAGTTCGCAACCGTAAATTTTTAATTCTGATTATCGCTGGTATTTGCATATCTCAACCTTAAGATGCTAAAAATTCGGCGCGTGTTGTTGAATTACTTTTAAAGGAGCCGCCCAGCGCTGTTGTTCGGGTACTAGAACTGGCATCCATAACACCTCGAGCCTTTACACAGAAATGCGTAGCATCAATAGTTACGGCAACATTGTCAGTCTCCAAGAGCGTTTGCAACGCCACTAAAAGCTGCTGGGTTAAGCGCTCCTGAACTTGCGGCCGTTGCGAAAAAAAGCGCACGAGACGGTTAATCTTAGATAAACCTACAATTTTTCCTGCTGGCAAATAAGCCACACGAGCAAATCCATCAATGGTTACAAAATGATGCTCGCAGGTACTGGTTAAGCCGATATCGCTTACCATAACCATTTCATCGGTACCCATTTTATTATCGATGACAGTGAGTTTAGGGAAGTTTTCGTAATCAAGACCACTAAAGATCTCATGTACATACATTTTCGCAATACGCCGCGGCGTTTCACACAAGCTGTCGTCGGTAAGATCTAAACCTAGCGTTGCAGCAACTTCAGTAAATAAAGCCTGTAATTTCTCCTGCTTTTCAGCATTCGACAGGGGCTCACCCTTCATAGGTGTTTCCAGACCGCGACGAAGTAATGCTTCGCGTACTTTTTTCGCTTCTTCTAGCATGGATTCTTAACCTTAAAAAATAATAGACATAGTCTTTACGCAAGAGCACCACAAAAAGATGATGCCCCGAGAACGACCACAGAATAAGGTGCTTAAAATTAATGAAGTAAAATTGTAACGCTTAACGAGAAAGAAACCGACCCTAAATATTCATAGATCAAAAAATACGCGGAGCAACCGCTAGTAACATCAAGGTAAGTAACATAGCCACCTCCATCTTAACGACCCAAATAACGGAAGGCGCAACGCACATGCGCGACATCAACGCACCATTTTTAAGCTTAAGGTAAGTCATGGAAGGGTAAGTAGATATTAATGCGACACTACTGAAAAGTAGTAGCTTTGAGAGGAACAGTGGCTGCGTAAGATGATTGCCAGGCAAATCGGGACCCGTCAGCCAAATGATAAACCCCGTTATTAATGTAATTAAAGCTGTCCAACTGTACGCGACATCCAAACGTAGTAACGTCGCTAGCTGAGCCAAAGACAGTCTAGAACTAAGATGCCTGATCTGCATTATTGCGATAGCAATCAAAGCGAGCATCGCA
Source organism: Marinagarivorans sp. (assembly GCF_982758155.1). Classification (NCBI taxonomy): domain Bacteria; kingdom Pseudomonadati; phylum Pseudomonadota; class Gammaproteobacteria; order Cellvibrionales; family Cellvibrionaceae; genus Marinagarivorans; species Marinagarivorans sp. The sequence continues at coordinate 13,570 of NZ_CEXWTU010000076.1, forward strand.
GTGCAGTGAATAGCATAAATAACAAGCTGCACCATTCTTGAATGTCTTTCCGGATAGAGGTGTTTAAGAGCTAGTACAAACAGTAAGGTACGCACTAATTGGGGCCGATAGTATACGCAACCCCCTTACATCGAAAAGCATGACACTCAAAAAAGGTGCGCCAATACGCAAAAATGGAATACCAATTACTTATTTGTCATCGTCATCGTCATCATCAAAATCGAAATCATCTAAATTAATCTCTCCGGCCATATTGGGGTCAGCGGGCTTAGGCGTATCGTCGGGAGCATCATCCAATTCATCGATTAAATTGGAGATCGCGTCATCCAACTCATCTTCAGCCAAATCCAAACCTTGCGCCTTAAGCATGGCCTGCGCCATATCCTCTTCAGGGGGTTCATCTTCTGCAGCCTCAACCTCGGGCTCGGGAGCCAAATCACCGCTCTCTGCAGCCTCCTCAGCAGGCAACTCTGTATCGAACTCGCCTTCAGGCTCCGGCGATGCAGAAAATGCATCATCGTCCTCGCTTTCGCTCGCATCGAAAGCAGACAAATCAAAGTCAAAGTCTTCATCAATACGCTCTGAAGCAGGCTCTTCAACCTCAGTCTCAGTCTCAGTTTCGAGAGCAGCCTCCGGCTCATCGACCTCATCTTCTTCAAAATCCATATCAGGCTCTAAATCTTCCATTGGGGGAATTTCGTCCTCATCCTCCTCCATCCCCATAGCGCCAACGGCCTCACTCTCCTCTTCAGCGGGCGATTCCGTTTCAGCCTCTAGCTCGCCACTACTCTGTTGCGCTGGATCCTCGGTACTATCGGATGTAGCCCCTACAATTTTTCGAAATACAAAAACACCTATTCCCAACAACAATAAATTCCCAACACCCAACCCCACATAAAATAACCAAGGGGTAGACTCTTCAACCTCTTCAACCTCTTCAACCTCTGCTTCGACCTCGACGTCCAATGGTGCAGAGGAGACCGAAGATATAGCGGAACTCGAACTTTCAACCACCTCAGGTTGCTCACCAAGCATCGCAGTAAAATCGTCGCCGGGAGAATATTTAAACTGCAACTTATCCAGCTTATACTCAAAAACTTCACCGCGATCATCCACCCCAGAGATACGTACCTCAAGCTGATAAAGCCCCTCTTTTTGCGGTAAAACCACATACTCCCAAGTATCTTTTTCATTAATCTCAAGCGGATATACGTGTTTACGGCGATCCGGTGTCAGTAAAGACAAGGCCATTTGGGTATTATTCGCCTGTATATATTCTGCATTTTTCCGAATAAGTACTCGATACTCACGCTGACTATTGTCGTTATACCCCTTAATAAGCTCTGCCTCAAAGGGCATACTCACAAGTAATTGATGGGAAAAGCCCCGCTGAAAACTTTTCCCATCCAATTCAACTTTTATCAGATATTCGCCAGGCCGCTTAAAACCATTGATTGATGCGGAAAACACGCCATTAGATGGAGCCATTTTGGTATTGAATATATGATACCATGACGGGTCAGAACTCCCGCCGGGAGTTGACATTGCTTCAATTGATAATATCTTGAGAAAATCATTCCTCGTGATTATTTTATTATCTTCTTGAAGCGCTAACTGCAACTCAAGCACACTTCCCACGGGAGTGTTGATAGGTAAAGGTTTGACCCGTAAATTCAAATCGCTCACAACCGTAATTCGACTCCCGGCTGCCAACTTTCCTGAAACCTGCCATTCACCCTCTAAGGGGCGAGTAACGGTAACTAGGTCATAGCTGTCCGTATGGTGCCAGCTCACATCCGCCGCTAGATCACCGTGATGTAAAGGCCGGTTATCCGGCCCAACTAAAGCAATGGCTTCATTAGGATCATCTCTAAACATGAGCGCTGTAAACTCCTCGATAGAAGAGTCCACGACAAAACGGTTTCCCAGTAAGGGTAATTGCTGCGACGGTGCCGCCACATCAAATGCTTTAAGAAACGCCGGCATTAATTCTTCTGCCGTTTTTGCTGTGCCAGAATGACCATCGGTTGCCATCGACAGCTTTTTCATTAGCTCAGTATCAGCATTATCGGAAAGTGCGATGGTGTGAATACTAAAGCCCTGCTCTTTAACCAGCGGCAATATTCTATCAATGATACGACGCCATTCTTTTTGATTAACCAGTGGGTCTTTATCGATATCGACCATACCATCAGTTAGCAGAATGATATGCGCCTTGCCTTTCGAGGTCGGATTAATGGCAGTCGCTTTCTCCAACGCACCACCGATATTGGTGTAAAGGCCTACAGAGTTAATTTTCCCCGCTTTAAGGGTGGCCATCTCACGCCACTTGCTGTCGACCTCCCCAAAGGGGACCAGCATGTTAACTTCCTTTCCAAAGGTCCAAACACCGGCATGGCTTCCATCCGGCAGCAGTTCCATTAGCAAATTAACAGCCGGTTGACGAAGATTTTGAGGATCATTACGCTTCATGCTGCCAGAGATATCGATAACCAGACGTACATCTGCTTCATCAGCCCATACTGCAGGCGGCGAAAATAAACCTAAACCGAGTAATGGCAACAGATACAAATAGCGGCGCAACGCCAAACATCGAATGCGCACGATCGCAAACAAAAGCACAACGCCGCATATTATTTGGTGACTATGATGCACGCCCATCCCCACAGTGACTTATCTATAGTTAAAAGGAATTCCTTTTACTCGCTACCTTTTAGTTATAGCAGCTCTTCAGTCATGCCGATGGATGGATTCAACTTTTCATGGACAGTTACGACATAACACCCCACAAAAAATTGTAAGGGCGCCATGCAATAAATATAGGGGGTTACACGCTTAGGGCCGAGGAAAAAATACTTTATCCAATAATACTTGCCTCCTACTCCCTCTACAGCGTTACTCAAAGCGTTACATGCCCCGGCATGCGCCCCTTTGAGCGCCTTGTTGAAGAAGCAGCCGCCCTCGTCTAATTGGACAAACTCTTATTGCCTCGCCCCTTACGCTGTTTTAGCCTGTGATCGCTGCTTATCACTACGTTCACGCGCACGCTTTACCGTTGCTGTCGCTTTTTGCTGCGAATCGGATTTCATTGCGAAAGCAATTTGAATGGCCAAAGCAACCATTGCCGCGCCAGCAATAGCCATTAGCAAAGGCGTTCCCGCACGCCAGAAAGCTTCGGGGCCATCGAAGAGCCCATCACTTCCAGCAATAAGCCAGGCCGGCGCAAAAAACTGCCCGTCCTGCTCTGTAGGCCAAGGCATACACAAGACTCCAACCATTGCACCAAAAAGTAATGCGCGAATAGGTTTTATCGGGAGTTTTATCAATAAATACCACCAACACAAAAGTCCCAATACAGCGCCGCCGCCATAAATCAACCAACCCTGTAAGTGTTCCGATGCTGTAAACATATAAAGATCTCTTTAATAATGCGGTGGACGTTCGCTGCCATTAACTGGCGCTATTTGTTCAAACTCATCAGATAGATCCAGGAATTTCTCGCGCAATATTTGAATATGCGCTTTAGCTTCTCGCAATTCTTTATCTTGCAGAGCAATTTGATCACTAAGCTGTGCAATGGCGTCTTCTTGAAAAGCAAGTCGCTGTTGCAGCTCTATAATTTCATTATCCTTACTCATTGCCCATCCACCCACTGCAGAACATATTCTTGATAGTCATCTTCATCAATTCCGGCTGTATGCTGCACTTTGCCGCTAACAGATAAACCATGCTTATGCATTAAAGTTTTACCCCCAGCGCGCAAATGATGCCAAAGCGGTAAATCCTCACCCTGTGCCACAAGCTTATAAGCACAACTGTTTGGCAGCCAAGGCATCACTTCACGGTAATTTTTGGGAGTAAGCTTAAGGCATTCAGGTACACGCTCAGTACGGTTTTCATAATCCCCGCACTCGCACGAAGCAGTGTTAAGGAGGTCGCATGCCAAGCTAGTGTAGTGATACTCGCCAGTATCTTCATCTTCAAGCTTATGCAGACAACACAAACCGCAGCCATCGCACAATTGCTCCCACTGCTCATCATTTAAAGCATCCAAGCCCTGCCGCCACCAAAACTTAGATTCGGGTTTACTCTTTTTCATTTAGCCAGCTTACTGTTGTGTTGATTAATCGCCTGCATATAGTCATCTTCGCTTGCAGGAGGCAGCTGTAAGAAATAACCTTTTTCGCTCAAAGAAGCCGATACCTTAGCGATATCTTCTTTAACCAGTTTTTTTTCAGGTGTTAGCACCATAGAAAACGCCAACTGAGGCTGGCCAAACATTTCCAACAAAGGCTCAGGCACATCAGCCAAGCCTTTGATCTTAGGAACATAAAGATACAACCCTTCTTTTTTAGGGCTGCGGTAAATATCACAAATTGTTTTTTTCATGGTGAGACACTTTCAAAAAATTGTTTTCGCCAACCCGTTAAACAGGTCAATAAAGCCTCTACGTCATGACTATCGACCGCTGTAGTTCTTGCCACGGTTTGATAATCAGCTTTACGCACAAGCACTTCGGGCGCAATAGCATGTAACTCAGCAAACGATAATACGGTTTCTTTTAAGCCTTTAACCCGCTCGCGCTGAGGCTTAGTCAGCGGTTTTTGTGACGATTTTAAAGTCACAGCATCATCATTCGCAGGAGTCAGCAACATCAAGACATCTTTACCAAATTTACGAATAGCACTATCGTGAACTCCAAGCGACTTCAGCTGAGCTAAAGTATTTGGCTTACGACTAATCACATCAAATAATTGCGCGTCTTTTAATATACGCGTACGAGGAATATTGCGTGTACGCGCCGTATTTTCGCGCCACTCAAATAGCTGCTTTGCAATAACAAGATCTTTAGTATTCAGACGCCACATGTTATTCGATTTATAAAACCCACTAGAAAGATCGGCATTCGCCACATAATTGTCGATGCCAGCTTGGCCTTCTTCATAGACCCACTCGCTGCGCTGCTTATCCGCGAGGCGCTGCTCAAGCAACTCTGCGAGTTCGAACAAGTAATCAACATCTAATGCAGCATATAGAATTTGAGCATCACTGAGCGGACGAGCAAGCCAATTAGATCGAGTCTCCCCTTTTGGAAGCTCGACACCTAAGCACTCGTTGACCAAGTTAGCATAGCCAACACTAGCACCAACACCCAATAATGCTGCAGCGGCCTGAGTATCAAACAACTTGCTAGGCAACAGACCCAGTAAGTTGTTAAAAACATCTAAATCTTCAGAGCAAGCGTGGAAAGCTTTAATAACATCACTGGACGCTAAAACATCGGCCAATGGTTTCCAGTCGGTTATCAGTAAAGGATCTATAAGGTAATTCGCATCACCATCATTAACCTGGATTAACGAGGCAATGGGGTAATAAGTGTCGACCCGCATAAACTCGGTATCTACCGCCAATAAACGGCACTGTAACCAACGCTTGCAATAGTCGGCTAAAACGTCGTCATCGTTGATGAAAATGATTTTCTGACGCAATAAATTATTAGTGTCAGGGCTTGCCTGTGCATCTTCCATTAGATTTCTCTCCGGCAAGCTAAGGCATGCGCCAAAGTACCGCCATCAATAAACTCAAGCTCGCCACCCAATGGAACACCATGGGCAATACGTGAGACTTTAAGTTTGTGCTGTTTAGCCATTTCAGCAACGTAATGTGCCGTTGCCTCACCTTCCATTGTTGGGTTGGTCGCGATAATGACTTCGTCTATTTCACCTATTGCAAAACGCGCGGCTAATTTCTCTAGCCCTAATTCTTTAGGGCCAATGCCGTCGAGCGGTGAAAGTTTACCCATTAGGACAAAATACTTACCTGAAAAAGTGCCTGACTGCTCCAACGCAAAAACATCAGCAGGCATTTCCACAATACACAAAAGGCTTGCATCCCTTCGCGAACTTTTACAGAGACCACATATAGCCTCTTCGGTTAATGTGCGGCAAATCTCACAGCGGCCCACTTTTTCACACGCCTGCGTTAAAGCCCCCGCTAAACGTAAAGCGCCTTGTTTGTTTCGCTCAAGTAACTGCAAAGCCATGCGTTGAGCAGACTTAGGGCCAACGCCCGGTAATATTCGTAATGATTCAATCAGCTGACTAATTAAAGGGCTATACACCACGGCACTCCGAATAACAAAAAAGTATGCTTATTAAAAAGGCATTTTAAAACCGGGCGGCATTTGCATTCCACCCGCTAAGCTACCCATGCGGCTTTTATTTTCGACCTCAACTTTTCGAACACAATCATTCACAGCTGCGGCCAATAAATCTTCCAACATTTCTTTATCTTCGGTCATTAACGACTCGTCGATTTTCACGCTTTTAACATCATGACGGCCGTTCATTGTAACGGTCACCAACCCGGCACCAGCACTACCATTAATGTCTAGCTTACTCAGTTCTTCCTGCATTTTCTCCATATCTTCTTGCATTTTTGACTGCATCCCCTGCAGCTGCTGCATCATGTCGCCAAGACCGTTCATAATGATTCTACCTTTTAAGTTAATCGATATATAAAAGTTTCGAGCTTAGGGGCGAGGCAACAAAAGTTTGTCCAATTAGACGAGGGCGCCTGTTTTCTCAGCAAGGCGCTCAAAGGGGCGCATGCC
>NZ_CEXWTU010000077.1:0-20014 GCF_982758155.1 Marinagarivorans sp.
TTTTAGTATTTTAGAGAATTTTTTAGCCACAAGTACCATAACCAGCACCGTAACCCGGTCCAATATCGGCAGCTCATCGGGGGTTAAAGACTCACAGGGTAATTGCGCGGCGATCAAGTCCTTCAATATTTGGAAGCGGTCGCTCTTCACATCCATATGCGGAATCGCTTTAATCGCGGCCGCCATCACCTTGTCGTAGTCCGTTTGCCCCAACTGAATTAAGACCTTCTTCGTGTGGCGCTCCAGCTCCTTAATCTTCATGGTTTTAAGCTGTGCCGTAACGTGCTTTTCGTCGGCTAATAATATTTCACGGGTCTTCATGAGCGTACATCACCAGAAAAAATCCAATTTTAACACGAGCACAAGCCTTAGCGCCCGCCCTCTTAATCTTGCGGTAAACAGCAGCGTTTATATTTTTTGCCGCTACCGCAGGGGCAAGGGGCGTTTTTGTAGGTTTTGATGTCATGCGATATAGCGGCAGTATCTTGTTGGTACAGCTTCGCAAGTGCCGTATACAGCTGTGGATGTTTACGCTGCAGTAATTTAGGCCGCTCAAAGAAATACTCAGATGCCACCGAAAAGAACTCTGCACGGTTAGTGGCGCCATAATCGCGAATATTGCTATCGCCGGCGATAATTTCATCCACCTTGCGCTTGACCAGCTCAAACCAGGGTATCGAAAAGGAAAACTCCTTGAGTCGCTCCGGGTAGCCATCACACTCACCGTCCGCCATATCAATAAGATGGACAAACTCATGAATACCGACATTGTGCTTGTCTCGGCTATTCTGGAAGCCTAAGTGAAGGTCTGGCCGGCTCAATACCAACTTACCCGCCATAACCCCCGTACCCACCATGCCGGTAATGCAGGAGTCTGGCTGGCCAAACTCAAGTTTATCGTTAAACGCTTGGGGCAGCAGAAATACTGCGGATAAATTAAAGTAGTGCCAACGGGGAAAAGCCCACACAGGGATAATCGCGCTTGCCGCTACCAACAGGCGATCTTCATCAGAAACCGTAAACTGTCCAGCTTCCACACGTGTTGATTGTAAAAACAGAATAATACGCTGCTGAAATATCACTTTATCGCTGGCGGATAATCCCGCGTAGAAGGCAACGGTATCACCTAAAAAAGTGCTCCACGACGCCTGCCATTCAATAGGTTCTGGTGGCACACCCCGCAATAACCGCGAAAAAAAACCTGTAATAGCCCTAATCAAAACAACACCTTCCCATCCACAACACCCTATCCATAAGAAAAACGTAACTATTCAGGTGGGGGCGAAATAATACCCACTCAAAAGGCGAATTGATTATTTTCTGGGCATTCAAGCGTCAGGAACGCTTGCATAGCGCCCAAGGATGGCTTGAGCGGCCCAGAAAATTATCAGTTTGCCGGCCTATTTATGCATGGCTGAATAGTTACAGAAAAACACACAAAAAAGCCGCTAAGGCCATAAGCATTAGCGGCTGCATTATAAGGTGTTTGAGCAAAAGCGCTGAGATCGTACTCGCAACTTCTAACTACAGGCTATTTGGCCTCAAGGCCTAACTTCAATAAAGCATCGACAGCCGGTTTGGCTTTGTTGTTGCGATCAAACAATAACGGGTAGTTCGTTCGCCCCTTTACAGGCCAACCATTCAACCAAGAATCACCGTCGTTAACACCCCAAAAAGTCACCCGGTCGATACTCGCTGAGTGCTTTAAAAATAATTCGAAAATATCTTGATAGCGCCGGGCTAATTCAGCGTCCACCGTGGCGGGGAAGTTACCATCGGGGTAAGGGTTGTTTTGTGGGGTCGCGACTAATTTTTGCATATCAACATCCGCACTAAAAAAGTGCTCACGGCCTAAATAATCCAGATCCAGCTCTGTAATGTGCATGGGGACGCCGGTAGCGGCATAGGCCGCTAAGGTGTCATCAATTTGCTGAAGCCCAGGCTGATCCATAGACCAATGCCCTTGAAGACCGACACCATCAATTTTAATACCTCGTTTTTTAAAGTCATTAAGCATAGCAACTACAGAACCTTGTCGCCCAAGGCGATCCATGCCGTAATCGTTATAAAGAAGTTTACAATCGGCGGGAAATTCTTCAGCCGCTATACGAAAAGCTTGCTCAATAAAGTCGGGGCCAATAATTTTATGAAATTTTGATTCCCGCAAGCTGCCGTCATCATTTATCGCCTCATTAACCACATCCCAAATTTTTATGCTATCGCCATAGCGCGTAGCCAATAATTTGGCTCTCTCACGCATACGATTCAATAAGGCTTCACGCGTAAGCGGCTTACCGTAAGCATCCTCAAAAACCCAATCCGGTGTTTGGCTATGCCAATACAGTACATGCCCCACTAATTGAATATTATTTTGCTGCCCAAATTCAACAAAACGATCAACAACGCCCAACTTATATTCACCGGGCTCGGGGTTCATTACACCCCACTTCATTGCGTTATCGGTAGTTATTGCGGAAAAATGTTTTTGAACGACGTGAAGCGACGGATCGCGCTTGGCTTCAAGCATGCGATCATTAACAGTCGCCCCGAATAAAAATTTATTGTGATAAACACTTTTAAGTGATTCTGTAGGCCCTTCGATTGAAGCACAACCCGGCAAAAAGGGTATAGCTAGTAATGTCGCTAATGCAATAGAGGTTATTTTCATATTCAGCTTCTTTGTTATCGTCGGTACAAGAAAACCCCAGAGCGCTTCTTGTATTCTTTAAATGCTGGGCAAATATATCACTTATCCACAGCGATGTGGGTCCAGACGACAGTAAATCGATAAATCCCATAGTGCCGCCAAAACAACTCAAAAAACGCCAAGTTATCCGCTAAAAAAAACAAAGCCAGCGCTCTATTTTTATTCTAGCAGAGAGTGTTTACGGGATCAGAGGTAATAGCGATCTGAGGGTATGATTTTTTAGGCAAGCATTTATTTTTCACTGAGGAAAATAATTCTGGAAAATACAAATAACTTCCCTTCGTCTATTTATGATAAAAAAGTTACTGTGAAAATTGAGGTAAGCATACTCACAAGGCAAACCGCGAGCGTCTTGGTTGAGGAGCGACGCAAAAAACCACAAATCGACACCGAATGCAGCCGGTCACTAAATTGAGCGCGCGAGCCCCAATGCTGTAATGCTGGTCTAGACTCAATACACATCGCAACAACTTGGTTAAATGGGATGACCGGTGCACAGGCTACGTACATAGATAACTCGCGACTGGCGCTAGACACTTGTGGCCGATTGCGCGCACCAATAGAGCTTTTTGGTATAAACATTCACCTTTTACTCCTTTTATCTTTATCCTTTACCCTCCTGATACTTGCCACAAGCCCTACGCATGCTAGCCCTGCAAGCCTCAAAAAAGAGCACTTATCCTTTACCCACGTGCTACCTAATGAAGTAGAAGGACTGGGTTACATCAATGCCATCGAAATGGACTCACAAGGCTTTATTTGGTTTGCGAGCAATAACGGTTTAGCCCGCTTTGACGGTCATGAACTACTCACTTTCAAGCATGATTTAAATGAACCTAACAGCCTTGCCTCGAATTTAATTAATGATTTACTCGTCGACAGTCGCGGTCAAATTTGGGCCGCTACAGAGGAAGGTCTCAATCAATTTAATCCAGAAAATAATACCTTTAACCTTTATACCGTGCCCGCCGAATATAACGTCAATACCGACTTCAACGCGATTCGTACGTTACACGAAGATGCCTCTCATCAACTATGGCTAGGCAGTAGCGCTGGGCTGTTATGGTTTGATGACAGTCAAAAAACGCTCACTCCGCTGATGCTAAAAATGCCCAATAAACACAGCGCAAGCCAGCTAGCCATTTCCGATATAAGTACGGATAACAAAGGTAATTTATGGCTAGCGACCCTAGCTCACGGCCTTGTCAAAGTTACCCCCCACACCATGGAAGCAGAGTACAACATTGCGCAAACACCATTGTTATCAAGCCTAAACCATAGCGATGTCCGTTCGATATTCATCGATAACCGTAATACTATTTGGGCCGGCACCTATCATGGCGATTTACTCGCTATCGACAAAGAAGGTAAGGTTCTACATCAATATTCACAACCGGAGGGCGAAAGACGCGACGTTATTTGGTCCATTATTCAAGACCGATTTGGGCGCTTATGGGTAGGCGACGGCGGTGGTATTAACCGGCTGTCACAAGAAGGGCCGTGGCTTATACGGTATGCCTATGACGAGTCCAATGATAGCTCTCCAGGCAACTATGCCGTGCGCACAATATTTGAAGATGACGCGGGGGATCTATGGCTTGGTTTCTTCCCTTCTGGCGTTGACCGCTTAGATCGGCAAGCCTCGGCTTTTCAGAATTTCAGTCATAACTCTCAAGATGATCAATCGCTTACCGATGGAGGTGTATTATCCGTTGAGGAAGATGAGCGCGGAAACTTATGGATAGGCACAAGCTTTGGATTATCGTATTTTAATCGCAGTACCGAAAAAATGACGCGTTTTTTCCATGACGATAACAACATCCACACGCCTTCAGGTAATACCACACTGAGCTTAGCCCTCGCTGCCGATCAGCAGCTGTGGATGGGCAGCTGGTCACAAGGCCTTAGCCGCTTCAACTTAAACACTCAAACTTTCGAACACTTCCAATATCAGCCATCCGTAGACGGCACTTTACTGGGTGTAGAACCTTGGCGATTATTAATTGATAGCCAACACAAGTTATGGGTGGCCACCGAGCTTGGCCTCAACCTTTTTAACCCCAAAGACGCTACCTTTACTCACTTCCAACCCGTCGACAAAAATACAGGCAAAAAGAGTAATTTATATAGTCGTGATATCTATGAAGATAAGCGCGGTGACTTTTGGATTGCCTCGGATAGAGGCTTGTTTTTATTTGATCGCGAAACCTATCGTTTCCGACAATTTCAGCACAACGCAAGCGACCCAACCTCAATCAGTGCCGGCTTTGTTAAGTCGATCTATGAAGATAACAAGCATAACTTATGGATTGGAACCCACGGTGGCGGGTTAAATTTACTGGATCGCAAGACAGAAACGTTTATTCAAATCGGCAAGAACACAGACCTCGAAAAGTTAATTATTTCCGGGATCACTCAAGACCGCCAAGGTTTTCTATGGCTAAATACCCTACAAGGTTTGTATCAATTCAACCCAACAACACACGCATTCACTCAATTCACTAAGCGCAACGGCTTAATCAGCAACGTTTATAATCGCAACGCCATTACAACTCTAGCAAACGGTGATGTTTTTTCGGGTAGCACCGGCGGTTTCACATTAATTACACCCTCAAAAATTGAAAAAAACCTAGTCCCCCCTCGTACAGTTATCACCGAGTTTAGTATTTTTAATAAACCTATCACCTCAAAAGAAAATAACTCACCACTTAAAAAAAGCATCACTCATACAAAAATTATTACTTTAGATCACAAAAAATCCGTTTTTTCCTTTCAGTTTTCGTCTCTTAGCTATCAGCTTACAGATCAAAATACCTACCAATATATTTTGGAGGGTTTTGACAAGCATTGGAATGACGTAGGCCATCGCCGAACAGCAACTTACACCAACCTAGATTCCGGCCACTACTTTTTCAAGGTGAAGTCAGCCAACCATGATGGCATATGGTCTAACGAACCTGCCGAAATAGAAATCATCATACTTCCCCCGCTCTGGTTAAGTTGGTGGGCCTATAGCCTCTATTCGTTATTAGCCTTACTGTTGATTTCTTTTATATTCTATTTTCAATCGCGCAAGGTTCAGCTACAACATGAAAAAACACTAAATACAAAGCTTTTAAAATTGGATAAGTTTAAAGACGCCTTTTTAGCCAGCACATCCCACGAATTACGAACCCCGCTAAACGGTATTATTGGCATCGCCGAAAATTTAATGGATACAAAACAAGACCAACTTGACCAAGATGTTCTTCACAAATTATCCATGATCATAAACAGCGGAAAGCGCCTTGCCAGCTTGGTTAACGACATCCTTGATTATTCAAAAATTAGCGTGCAAGAGCTTAAAGTTCAAATTAAACCCGTTTCAACACATGCCGTCATGATACTTGTCGATGCGTTATTGCGCCCCTTAGCCGAGGAAAAAGGTCTTTTATTGATTAATGATTTCGACGAGAACTCACGTTACGCTATGGCTGACGAAGATCGCCTGCAACAAATATTAATCAACCTAATCGGCAATGCCATTAAATACACGACAACAGGCTGCATTAACATTAATCTAAGCCGTAACGATAATGTCATTTGTTTTGTTATACGCGACAGCGGCATCGGCATTCCTGAAGACCAAATTGACCATATTTTTGAAGTTTTCCACCAAGTAGACCAAGATGGCGAGCAATACTATTCAGGTACGGGATTAGGCCTAGCGATTGCCAAGCAGTTGATTGAACTTCAAGGCGGCCAAATTACTGTAACCTCGTCACCGAATGAAGGCTCAACCTTTTCATTTACGCTGCCAGCCGCTAGCCAGCCGCGCCACCTAGCCACACCATCATCGCCTCAACAACCGCCACCCCAACAAAAAAACCTACAACCCCAAGCACAACCCTCGACTAATTTCGCAATTACAAACAGCAGCCTTAGCCCACCGCCCTCGACACTGGAATGCCTACACAGCAACCCCGAAGAAAAAATCATACTCATCGTCGATGATGATGCCATCAATCGCATTGTCTTAAATGGCATTTTGAAACTACATCGCTACACGGTTGTAGAGGCTTCGTCAGGACAAGAAGCATTAGATTACCTTGAGCAAGGCCATCACGCAGACATGGCGATAACTGATGTCATGATGCCCGGAATGAATGGCTATGAGCTGTGCCGTAAACTGCGAATTAAGTATTCAGTTAATCAGCTTCCCATTATTTTCCTGTCTGCCAATATCACCGACGACGACTTGATCAAAGCGTATAACGTCGGCGCCAATAACTTTTTAACTAAGCCTATATCCAAGCACGCTTTGCTACCTCAAGTAGCTAACCTACTGATGCTCACCGAAAACAATTCGCCCATTTAAATCCCGCCCTAACCTCACACCGTAAATTAAGTCTTGACGCGCATCAAATAAGGTTTAGAATTTTCAGTAATTTCTGAAAATTCAGAACAACCAATACAGCCCCCAGGTAACACTTGCCATGAAGCTCCCTCACGATAGCCAAACCTTCATCATGCATTGCGGCGAAATGGGCAGCCGGTGGGGCTTTAATCGCACTGTTGGCCAAATTTGTGCTCTTCTGGTCATCACGGAAGAGCCTCTTAATGCTGACCAAATCGCTGAAGCCCTAAGTATTAGCCGTGGCAATGTCAGTATGGGCCTAAAAGAGCTGCAATCTTGGCGATTGATTCAACTAAGCCATAAACCCGGCGACCGCAAAGAGTACTTCACCGCCAATGGCAGTATTTGGGATATGGGACAAACCATTTTTGAAGAGCGACGCAAACGCGAAATAGACCCCACCCTCTCACTTTTGCGATCGCAGTTACTCTCCCACGAAGGTGAAAGCAACTACAGCATCGAGCGCCAACAAGAGATTCACGACCTGCTAGAACTACTGACCACATGGGCCACTGCACTCGGCGGCATGAAGCCAGACACGTTGAAATCACTGATGAAGTTGGGCTCAGGTGTCACCAAAGTTTTGGAATTAAAAAGTAAGTTAAAAGGTAAGTAATAAAAAGCCTATTGAGGCTTAAGGGGTTAATCATGTTAGACGTACTGATTTTATCCCGCATTCAATTTGCGGCCAATATCAGTTTCCATATTCTGTTTCCCACTATCACCATCGCACTGTGCTGGTTTCTACTGTACTTTAAAATACGCCAACACATTACACCTCATCCGGTATGGCAACGGGCTTATCGTTTTTGGGTTAAAATTTTCGCGCTCACGTTTGCCATGGGCGTTGTTAGCGGCATTACCATGTCATTTCAGTTTGGCACTAACTGGCCTGGCTTTATGGAAACCGTGGGCAATGTTGCTGGCCCCCTTCTGGGCTACGAAGTACTCACGGCTTTTTTTCTAGAGGCCACTTTTTTAGGCATTATGTTATTTGGTCAAGGTCGCGTTTCGCCCCGCACGCATACCTTAGCTACAGTCATTGTCGCCATTGGCACAACGCTTTCGGCGTTCTGGATTTTAGCGTTAAACTCTTGGATGCACACCCCCACAGGCTTTGAGATGCGTGACGGCGTTGCCTTTCCCGTAAGCTGGCTAGAAATTATCTTTAACCCGTCATTCCCCTTCCGAATGATTCACGTATTGATTGCATCGGGCTTAACCGCCGCTTTTTTAATTGCGGGAATTTCAGCGTATCGAATATTGAAAGGTGACACCAAAAAAACACCTCAACAATCCTTAAAAATCGCCATCATTGTGGCAGCAATTTTAGCCCCAATGCAGGCGCTTGTTGGCGACCTTCATGGTTTAAATACCTTTGAATACCAACCACAAAAAGTGGCCGCGATGGAAGGTGTTTGGGAAACCGAAAAAGGCGCGCCCATGCTGCTATTTGCCATCCCTAATGAAAAGGAACGCCGCAATGACTTTGCCATCGGCATTCCCAACCTTGCCAGCCTAATCCTCACCCATAGCGCTGAGGGCGAAATAAAAGGACTTAATGAATTTAAAGGCGAGCACCCTCCCGTATTTGCCGTTTTTTGGAGCTTTAGAACAATGGTTGGCATGGGTCTATTAATGCTCATCATTTCGTGGATTAGTCTCGCCTTTTTATTAAAACGCGGCCAGCTTCCCAAACCACTGTTAATGGTTTTATGCGGAATGACTTTCTCTGGCTGGGTTGCCACACTGGCTGGCTGGTATGTTACCGAAATTGGCCGCCAACCCTATTTAGTTACCGGGATATTAAAAACAGCCGATGCTGTAACCACGCTACCGCCAAGTCATGTGGGCTTATCACTCAGTATTTATTTAACACTGTACGCCGTTTTATTATGTGCATATATTTATACGCTGTTCAGCATGGCCCGCAAAGCCGTTAATACGCCCGAGTACGAAGAGAGTGATATACCCCACGTAGCATCGCCACACGCGGAACATTTTCATGAACAGCCCGTTAAAAAAGTTATTGATGAAAAACTGGGAGGGTCGTAGTCATGAGTGCAGATTTTTTAGCGACAATATTTATTGTATTAATGGGTATCGCGGTGTTGGTCTACGCCATTGCCGATGGTTATGACTTAGGCACCGGTATTTTATTACCACTGGATAACGAAAAGCACCGCGACACTATGATTGCGTCCATTGGCCCCTTTTGGGATGCCAACGAAACGTGGTTGGTGCTTGCTGTTGGCTTGCTGCTTATCGCCTTCCCTAAAGCGCACAGTCAAATCTTTTACCACCTGTATATTCCGGCCACCTTTATGCTGGCAGGACTTATTCTTCGCGGGGTATCGTTCGACTTTCGCGCCAAAACAAGCGTAAGCCAAAAACCACTGTGGGATAAAGCCTTTAAATTTGGCTCGTTACTGACCAGTTTTTGCCAAGGCTATATGCTTGGACGTTATGTTTTGGGTTTTGCGGAAGGCTGGCAAGCCACCGGGTTTGCGGTACTCAGTGGCTTAGGCGTTTCGGCCGCTTATGGTTTAATTGGCGCCGCTTGGCTTATTTACAAAACAGAAGGTGAATTACAACAAAAAGCAAAAGCTTGGTTAACCATGTTAAGCCGCATAACCTTCATCGGTATTATTGCCGTTAGCCTAGCGAACTTGGCAGTTAACCCCGATGTTTTCTCACGCTGGTTTGAGCTGCCACTCGCTTTTTTCGTTATCCCCATCCCAGCGCTTTGCCTGGCATGTTTTGCCTACTTGGAATGGACCGTATCGCAACAAAAAAGGCACTTTCGGGATATTAGCCCGCTACTTGCCGTTATGCTGATTTTTACATTATCTTTTTGTGGCCTAGGGTTTAGCTTTTTCCCCGAGATTGTTCCAGGAGGCATCACGATATGGGAAGCCGCTGCAGCGCCAGAATCACTGCAATTTTTATTAATCGGCGCTTTAATTGTTGTTCCGACCATCGGTGTTTACACCGGTTACTCTTATTGGGTTTTTCGCGGTAAAGCTACGGCACTTAGCTACGAATAATTCGAGTAAAAGAATAGGCTACAGCTGCAAGTGCTGCAGCCTATTCTTTTTAGTGCGCGTGGCCGCCCTTATACTCGTATTTAGTCTTATCTCCCGTTATATCTTTATACAACGTACGTGTCATTTTTTCAGTGGTAATAAAACCCCAATTCCATTTATCGTGATATTTTTTCAAGGGGTTTTTCGCAACAACATCATCTTCACTCAAACCTTTTTTGGCCCATTTTTTCACCAAGGCTATTGAATCTTCCAGCATATCAATCGAGGCTTTTAAATCGACTTTACTCGCTAACGGCCCATGGCCTGGTATAATTTTTGTTTCAGCATTAGCCATGGAATAAATCGTTTTTTGCGCAGCCAAGTAACCGGCAGCACTACCGCCGCTGTCTAAATCGATATAAGGAAACATGCCATTAAACAGCACATCACCAGTATGTATAATATTTTCTTTAGCGAAGTGCACAACCGTATCGCCATTGGTATGAGCATGAGCAACATGCAACAACTGCGCATTAGCGCCGTTTAAATGAAAAGCCATCTTGTCCGAAAAAGTAATCACCGGTAACGCCGCCTTCGGCGCTGGACCAGTACCACCAGGCACTCCAGTGGTTGCCATTTGATGACGCATATTTTCGTGCGCCACGATGTGAGTATGGCCCGCGCCATAGCTCGCATTATTTCCGGTGTGGTCTCCGTGTATATGGGTATTAATAAGGTAATCCACTTTTTTATCGGTCAGCTTCTGTACGCTTTTTTGTAACAACCCTAAAAAAGGCGGCAAACCATCATCAATCATCACGACGCCATCAGCCCCAACCGACAACAAAATATTCCCCCCCGTAAAACCGCCCACCCCCTCAATCATAAAGATACCGGACGATAACTCGGTCGTTTTAAGTGATATTTCGTCATCGGCAACAGCAGTATGGCTAAATAGCATAGGAGCCATCGCGATTGCCGTCGATAAACAAAGATTTTTTAATACGCGTGTCATATTCACTTCCATCGTTAATCACTGATTTTTTTGTGGTTGTTAACTGATTTTACAGCCGCTGAGTTAATGCATGTCTAACTTGTAGCGTATGCATAATCACACATTCTAATGCTACCCTCTACTGCCCCCATAAAAAACACCTTAAACATTCCAGCGGTACAGGTACACTATGGGATAAATAATAGAAATAATAAGGTTCACCCGTGAATAATATTAACTTCCTACGCCTGCGTACATTATTTTGCCTTATGGTCATTACCAGCCTTACCTCTGGCTGCGCAAGCTTTGAGCGTAGTGGCTACAAAGATAGCCTCGGCACTTACCCCGACAATGCCAGCAGCAACCAACCTACAGTCTGCGATAACCTAAAAAATGATCAACCCGCCTGGGGAATAATGGCAGGCGACGCAAAAAGCACCGCACGCAACTGGCGAGAACTCGAACAACATTACCGCGAAGCTCCCAGCCGAAATATCGCGATATTCATTGATGGCACAGGAAATGTGGCGACTACCAGTACCAACATTTGGAAACTCTATGCCCTTGCCACTGAGCAAGCTTGTGCGTCACCTATCATCCCTTTTTATCACCAAGGCGTGGGTACACGCATGTTTCAGCGCATTTCAGGCGGCGTTATGGGCAAGGGAGTTGATGATTTAGTCAAAGAGAGCTACCTCTTTTTAAGCCAAACTTACCAGCCCGGCGATAAGGTTTTTATCTTTGGCTTCAGCCGTGGCGCCTATGCCGCACGCGCATTGAACGGCATGATTGAATTTTCCGGTTTGCTCAACCTCAAAGCTTTTAATGCCTCGCAGGCAAACGGCAACAAAGCCTTGGTTCACGCAGTTTCGGATATTTATAACATTTACCATCAATACAACGATGGTAAACCCAAGTTTGAAAAACGTCTAAGGCAAGATATTACAAAACGAATGGAGCAATACCCCACCTACAAAGACAGCCAAAAAGTGATCGTCGAAGCGATAGGTGTTTTTGATACCGTACCGGCCTTGGGGTTAACGCAAGATGAAAACCCTGATCAGTACCGTACCAACCTTTACGCCAAAGCCGGTTATCACGCACTAGCCATTGATGAGCAACGCAATAGTTTTCGCCCACTGCGCTTTGACGACCGCTTAAATAATCATCAAATACTAAAAGAGGTCTGGTTCCCTGGTGCACACGCCGATGTAGGTGGTGGCTACCAAGATCACTACGGGCTAGAAAATCTCAGTAGACATTGGATGCTGCAGAAATTTAGCCGCTTTAATTTATTCCCCGCCAGCGCCCAAACCATCAACTGCCCTACAGAGCAAGCCAGCTGTGAACAGGCCCAGTTACACGACGAATTTCTGGACAGTAAGTTATTTAATGGCGCAGGCTTACATATCCGCCGGCCATTAAAAACAGAGACGCTGCACAACAGCGTGCAATGCCGTTATAACATAGATGAACTCTCAAAACCCCATCACGGGCGCGAACCCACAAAACAATATCGGCCAGAAAATCTGTATTTACCCATGAAGAAATACTATCGATTTATCCCTTATAACTGCATGGCATCCGATACTCATTAAAGTACCGATTAACCCATGCTGTGCCTAATGATAATTGCGCAGCATGGGTTAATTTTCGTAAATTTCTAACGGTAGTCCATCTGGGTCGCTGAAAAAAGTATATTTTTTGCCGGTGTATTCATCCACCCGAATGGGCTCAACAGAGAGACCCTGCGCCTGCAATACTGCAACCACAGCCTCAACATCCTCGACAACAAACGCTAAATGCCGCAACCCTTGCGCCTCGGGGTAGCTGGGCCGAGCAGGACGCCCAGGAAAAGAGAAAAGCTCTATTTGCGAACCATCAGGCAAAGCCAAATCCAGTTTGAACGAATCACGCTTTGGCCGGTAGTTTTCGGCAATAATACGCAACCCCAGTATGTCGACATAAAAAGCTTTCGAACGCGAGTAATTCGCACAAATGATAGCAACATGATGTATACCTTTAAGCATAATAAAATCCGCTTTTTGCCACTGAGCTTACACGGTCAAGACGGTTAACGCGCACGGTAAATCACCTCTTCTGCCGCGTGCGCACGATGAATACTGGCATCGTGATATCCGTTCAAAAAATCCACCAGTAGGCGCGCCGTAAAACCCCAAATTTTATACCCCTCAAAACGGTAGACCGGAGCCCAATACTCCTGCCCCTGTGAAATGAAAATATCCGTGCGCTCACGCGGGTCATCCAATAACACCGATAAAGGCATCCAGAAAAGAGACTCTAATTCATAGTCACAAGGCACCAACGAAACATTCTCGGGCACAGATGCAATAAAGGGGGTTACGCGCGTGCCCTGCCGGGTGGCTCGGGTGCTCATCGTTGCGATAGGCGTTACCAAGTTTGGCGCTAAACCCACCTCTTCCTGGGCCTCTCGCAAGGCAGTCTCATGCAAACAAGCATCCTGCGGCTCCCACATCCCGCCCGGTAAAGCGACCTCACCACTGTGTGAGTTCATACGCTTAGACCGGCGCGTTAGCAAAACCCGCTGCTGCTCACCTTCGCCAGCCAGCGCAATCAAAACGGCAGCCTCACCTTTTTGGGGTGCGCGCCTGCGGTGTAAAGGTGGTGGTTGGCTTGAAGTCATAAACAAAGACTCTTATTTCGCGATCGATTTACAGTACCACAAGCATCGGCCCTTATTACAGAAGGCCACCCGCTCATCGCCCAATTAATGCGTCAAAATCACGACATCTCACTGACTACTTTTTACTCAACCTCGGAATTTGGCTTTTGAACGCGAGAAAATTGTCACATTTTTCATCATTTCTTGTTCAAGCGGCAGGCAGCAATCGCCCGCCAGCTCTGCTTATAGACATTCGATATATTAAGCCCCATACCCATAGCGCCACGAAGTTGATAGCATGTTTTTTAACCAGAAGGCGTGTTGCGCGCCAAAAGGCGCTTTAGATGGCCAACCGCCACAACAGCGCCCTCACCCGCGGCCCTACAATCGCAGCATTACAATCGCGGCATTACATTGAATAGAGGTATGACCATGCAGTCACAATGGCCAACAACCGACGAGCTATTAAAGCTTGCACAAGAAAACCCCGAAGCACTCGAGTCTTTACGCCAACGCGAAATAGAATCGCTGATTACATCCGCACCCGCCAATGTGCAGCGCCGCTTGCGTGGTTTACAGTTTCAAATCGACGCTAAACGCAGCCTCAGCAAAACCCCAATGGCGGCCTGCGTCGCTATTTCACAAATGATGTTTGACTCCGTGTACGAGCTTAACGATATCTTAAACAGTGAAGGCAAAAAAATGGTCAGCCGAAAAGACAGCAACCCCGCCGAGGTGCTCAGCTTCCCTACAGCTATTAGCCTTTAATCGAACGATAACATTTGATAAACACTAAAAGCAGGCTCTTCATAAGGATGAGCCTGCTTTAAAGCCGCTATAACAGGCTTGATCAGATCATCCGCCAGGACCATTTCAACCCGATATTCATCCACAAATTCAACCAGCCCTACATGGCCCACTGCGGGGGCAGCGCCATCTAGCGGCCTAAATTGGCCAGCGCCTAGCGTTTGCCACGCACAACTATCATAGTTACCGATGCGACCAGCACCGGCATCAAACAATGCTTGC
Source organism: Marinagarivorans sp. (assembly GCF_982758155.1). NCBI lineage: Bacteria > Pseudomonadati > Pseudomonadota > Gammaproteobacteria > Cellvibrionales > Cellvibrionaceae > Marinagarivorans > Marinagarivorans sp. Next base: position 14,797 of record NZ_CEXWTU010000077.1, read on the forward strand.
TTGACCACCTCAACATCTGCTGCCGGCACATAAAAACTCAAATTCAACATAACGTCTCCTTACTACACTCATTGCCAATCAACGAAAAACGGCGGCCGCCAAAATCATGGTGTACCTCTAAAAATAGTGATTTTTTCGTGAGAGCAAGAAAGTACCGCCCACAGAACCGTTGTTTACGTGGTGTAAATGAGGATTCGAGGACGGTAGTGACGCAGCTATCGCGGAAAAAGTGCATTTTAAGAGGTGCCCCATAGTGTAAAATGTTCGACTTAAACCCATCGAGACTTATTATGCGCTTATTTGTAGATAACCTAACCAACGTCGATTTTAGCTACCTATGCCCCGAACGCGGGTTATTAGGCGAGACGTGGCTAGCGCATATAGAATTAACCGGCACCTTAGACGAACAAGGCATGGTGTGCGATTTCGGCATCGTGAAAAAACACCTGCGCAACTGGCTAGACGAAGAACTCGATCACCGCTTATTAGTACCTACCGAATACGCGGGCTGCACGCTCGAGCAAGACAACAGCCACCACCACATACAATTTGCGCTCAACCCGCAAAGCGAACAACACGGGTTCGCCAGTAATAGCCTCATCACAACCCGCTCACCCCACCAAGCAATCACCGCCATCCCTGCCGGCCGCATTACACCGCAAAGCGTGGCACAGTGGTGCGAGCAACAATTGAAAGATGCCTTCGGCCCCGAAGTGGCCAAAGTAGCGCTGCGCTTCACGCCCGAAGACATCAGCACTCCGTTTTACCATTACAGCCACGGCTTAAAAAAGCATGCCGGCAACTGCCAACGCATTGCCCACGGCCACCGTTCACAAATTTTAATCTGGAAAAACGACCAGCTCGATAACGCACTGATTACCGAATGGGCGAAAAAGTTTAACGATATTTACCTGGGCACCGAAGAAGACGCTACCGGCAATAAAGAGGGGCATTGGCACTTTAGTTACCAAGCACAACAAGGTGAGTTTGACCTTAGCCTGCCCCAAAACCAATGCTACATGATGACCACCGATACCACAGTCGAGTTTATTGCCCAGCACATTGCCACCGCGCTCAAACAACAAGACCCTAGCGCTAGCTATACCGTTAAAGCCTTTGAGGGTATTGGCAAGGGCGCTATCGCCAATAGCTAATTACACGACAAGAAAATAATTAGAAACCCATCTATTTTAAGCACCGCTCACACAATCACCCAATAAGAACTTTTTACTGTTGTTCTTGGTGTCTCCTTCGCATTAAGATGCGCTTTACGTATAAATAAGCGCATGCACTATGTTTGAATCTCCCTTGGTTGATTTGTTTAACACCCGCCGCCAATCACTACCTTCGGTGCTATCGCTGATGGGGACGGGTTTTAACCTTACCGCGCAAGTACCTGCACTATGCTCCTTAAAAGCCCATACGTTTGAGGACCTTATTCGCGTTAACATTACATCCAGTAGCGTGCTCGCGTACTTCATTGTTCAAGCGCACCTGCGCCGGGGTCTTTTCCACGAGCGCCTTATCGGCCTAGACCACCTCAGCCGTGAACTTCACAATGCCGGCCCAAAAACCTTTCTCACGCGCTTGTTACCAGTAGCCATGGGCAAAACTAGCTTTTTTGAAAACCAAAAGCTGGGCGATACTTGCCAGCTTTTATTCAACGATCGTTTTTTACATCGCACATTAAGTAGCCTGCCCGACAACCTCTGCTTTTGGGCTTACTGCATCAAAAAAAACGAGCTGACTAAAATCAGTGTGCGTGAAGGCTATGGCGACATGACCTTCGCCCAAATTATACGCGCCTGCGCAACGATTCCTAAATTGCACGGCAGCTATCCCTATAAAAATCGTGCCTTTATCGACCCACTACACTCACCAAAAGCCAAAGTATTTTTACAGCGGTTAAGCACGATAGAAGGGAACCATCTGATTCTGAATACCAAAAAAACGGAAGATACCAACGCAGGAACACTTTACGTCAATGTGCACGAAGGTCCGGATCACAGCCGTCGCGACTATTACCGTTTTCTGCTGAATGCCACCAATCCACACATTGAAGACACTCAACAACAAGCGCTCACCACGCTACAACAATGGCCACTACTACGCCGCAAACAAACGCCGGTTAGGGTCGCCGCCCAAAAAACGGCTTCGGCTTAACCGTATTACATGAACGCCGCAAGATGCTACGCAGCTGTGCCATTGTGCATTGCGTCACAATGGCGCCATAGACTCTAGACACCCGCATAATTTCCTGCAAGGCTAGACCCACTATAAAAATAGCAGGTCGCCAGTTATGCATCGTATTCCCTTGTATTGCGCGGTTAGTGCCGTGTGCCTTTCTTTACTTGCCTGCGGCAGTGGCGGCGGTAGCACAGCACCAACCACAACAACGCCCACAAACACTACCAGCAGCGAGCAAACCATCGCCAGCAGCAGCTCTGCAGCGATAAGCTCTGTTACTTCGACCCCTGTAACGTCAAGCCTTGCAACCATAAGCTCTATAGCGATTAGCAGTTCATCGCGCGCCGCTTACGATGGCACTCTAGCTGGCACCGCCGTAGAAGCCCCGAACAATGCTTACAAAGTCAGCCCCGTCACCTTAACGCGGCTTAATCGTACCCAGTACAACAACACCGTGCGCGACCTTTTCGGCACCACACAAACACCAGCCGATAACTTCCCCGAAGATGATTTTGGCGATGGTTTTAACAGTATTGGCAACGCCCTGAGTATTTCGGCATTACACCTAGAGCAATACCACCAAGCGGCCGAAGCCTTGGTCAGCGAGCTAGTCACCCAAGCCGACAGCCGCCAAACCTCAATACTCACAGCCCCTTTATATGATGGTTACGAACATATCTACGGTAATGGCTACGTTAGCAATTGGGACAACAGCGAAATTACCGTCAACTATACGCCCCCCAACCCCGGCCGCTACCGCATAACCATCGATGCCATTGAGTACCATGTGGGCAGTGATTTTGCCGATGCCTACGTAGCCGTTAACGGTGCCCCCATTCACGACGAATCTATTAGCGGTAGCTTCGAAGTCCCACAAAGCATTACCGTAGAAACCTACCTGCAAAGCGGCAGTAATGCACTAGGCTTGGGCTTTAGCAATGCACACGATGTCGCTACAGGAAAATACCGCGGTATAGGCGTTAGAGAATTTATTGTAGAGGGCCCACTGGAAAATACCGCCAGCGGACAATTTAATTGCAACGCCAGCGAAGCCAATACCGATTGCGCCGAACGCATATTGCACGCATTTATGCCCAAAGCCTGGCGTCGCCCTATTTCGAGCAGCGAACACACCGATATTCTAGGCCTATATACCGGCACCCTAAACGACGGAGGTAACCACAAAGAAGCCCTCGGCACGGCCATTACTGGCGTACTACTTTCACCCTATTTCATTTACCGCCCCGAACTCGCCAGTGCCACTGGTAGCGAACCTACCCCTCTAACCGCTCATGAACTTGCCGCGCGCTTATCGTACTTTTTATGGTCCACCCTGCCAGATGCAAGCCTATCGGCCGCCGCCGACGATGGCAGCCTGCTTGATGATGCCGTATTAGAATCACAAATAGAGCGCATGCTGACGTCGCCCAATGCTGATGCCCTTATCGAAAACTTCGCCGTGCAGTGGCTTAAATTCGACAAGATATTAGAAGCCTCGCCTAACCCGCAGCTGTTCCCCACCTTTGATGCCGAACTCGTCGAGGCCATGCGGCAAGAAACCCGCTTATTTGTCGCCGAACTTATTCACAGCAACGCACCGCTGAGCACTTTATTTACCGCAGACTTCACTTTTATCAACAACCGCCTAGCCCAGCACTATGGCATTAGCGGTAACTTTGGCAGCAATTTCGAGCGCTACCAATGGCAAGATGGCGACCGCCAAGGTATTTTGGGCCAAGCCTCCGTGCTTACCGCTACCGCGCATCCTTCTTCTACATCCCCCGTTAAGCGCGGTGTTTGGGTATTAGAAAACCTGCTTTGCCAAGAGCCACCACCGCCACCGCCTGGGGTCGAAAACATCGCCGATAACGAAAGTTTGGCCGGCTTAACCACCCGCGAACGCTTCGCGCGACACAGCGAAGCCGGCAGCAGCTGCCGCGCTTGTCACACCTTAATGGACCCCATTGGTTTTGGCCTAGAAAACTACAACCCTGTGGGCCAGTGGCGCGATTACGATGGCGACAACCCGGTGGATGCCAGCAGTATTTTGCCGGTTAGCCAAGATAACGGCGTACCGTTTAATGGCGCCTGGCAGCTGGGGCAATTACTGGCAAGTTCACCGCGCCTACCCTTGTGCGTAAGTGAGCACCTATTAACCTACGCGCTTAGCCAAGGCGTGCATGCCTTTACTTACGGCCAGCAAGGCCCCGACTACGCCTTAGTTCACGATATTTACACGCAAACACTCGACGGCGGCCACCGCTTTGGCGATATGATTAAAGCCATTATCCTTAGCCCTGCATTTCGCCAAAGTGTGCCACCCGCAAGTGACGATAACGTCACTACAGCCAATATCACCGCAGTCAACACCAAGGCCGCCAACCTTAGCCCGCAACAGCAAGAAGGAGACGCACCATGATCTTCTCTAAACAGCCCAAACGCACCACGTCACTCAAACCATTGGACCGCCGCTCATTGTTAAAAGGGGCCGGCGCCGCAATGAGCTTGCCACTATTAGAGGCCATGCTACCCACAGGCAAAACCGCCTTTGCAGCCACCGATGACGCACAACGATTTTTAGCGTATTACGTACCCAACGGCATGCATATGGCAAGCTGGCGGCCCACCGGCGTTGGTAGCGATTACACACTGAATAGCACCATGGCCGCGCTCGAGCCGTATCGCGATGATATGCTCATCCTCAGTAATACCGCCAACCACCCCGGCACACCCGATGGCAATGGTGCCCATGCCGGCGGAACTGGCGCTTTTCTTACGGCCACTAAAGTCCGTAAAACCGCCGGCGCGAATATTCAAAACGGTGTTTCAATAGACCAATACATTGCCCAGCATTACAAAAACCAAACCGCTTACGCCTCACTCGAATTAGGCCTAGACGGCGGCGGTGCAGCCGGCGATTGCGATTCGGGCTTTGCCTGCGCTTACACCCGTAATATTGCATGGTCCGGCCCGCGCACACCGGTGCCCAAAAGTGTAGATCCACATCTGGTGTATGCCCGCTTATTCCAAA
>NZ_CEXWTU010000078.1:0-19951 GCF_982758155.1 Marinagarivorans sp.
AATTCCAGCAACTTAGGGACGAGGCAATAATAGTTTATCCAGTTAGGCGAAGAGGTCGGCTTTCTTATCGAGGCGCTTAAAGGGGCGCATGCCGGGGCCTATACGGATATAGGTCATTAGGGTAACGCATGGAGCAGTTACCGAGGCATGTAACGCTTTGAGCAACTAAGGTAAGGAAGTCGATATCAAGTATTAGTGGGTGAAATATTGTTTCCTCGTTCCTTATTTCGTGCACGCCCTTAAGGAGTACAAGATATTCCGATGTTTATATTTCCTACTCTAATCGGCCACCATTGCATAAACCATCGCATAATAGGAGTGGTGGCACCAACGTATGGCGTGACGCACTTCATAAAGCGATGAGATATAAATAAACGCAAGAAAGGTGGTTTGTTCATGAGGTTAACGGTGGCTTAAAATAAGCTATTCCGGCCGTTTAATTAACCCTGAAAATATAAAGCCCGGCGCGCGAGCATGCGTAAAACTTAAATGAACTGACTTCTCCGGTATCGAGTTAACGAAAGTTGAAACCCAAATTACGCAAGAGAGTAGTCCTGCTATCGATATCGTGATGCATTCCATTCATCGTAAGCGGCCGTCTCAATGTAAGCCTCGCGCTAGTAGTCACGATGACATCGCTGCCAGTTTCCCTCTCTGCTATTTAAGCCTGTGCGTTTGCTCTCATCTTTGTGGTAATTCATCGGCTGAAAATATATATATGTTGATAGCTTAACCATATGCGATTATTGTTTTTGTATTCTACTTCTGCTTTAAAGATAAAAGCGGTAAAGTAAACGTCAAAACACACAATAACAATGATGTACCAACCGCGTTAATGCACATATAAAAGTCACAGGTGGTGTGCCTGATGGAGTGACTAGCAACGGATGCTGCTGCACAAAGCGCGGGCAAACGAGGCTGACCTATGTTCCCCGGTACCCAATTATCCCGATTCGCGGGCTTAATGACTGCTGTTTTGCTCAGTGCTTGCTCTGGCATGAGCGACGATAACCCTACGCAAAGCTCAATACCCGTAAGCTCATTAGCATCTAGCGACGCGGCAGCTTTCAGTTCGAGCGAAAGCTCAGCACCTTTACCTCAGTCTTCCTTTTCAAACCTCAGTTCTTTAAGTTCTGTTAGTCAGTCAAGTGTCGCATCGTCGTCGCTGTCGATGGTGGCTTGTGACTTTGAGGCGGCAAAAGAAGTTTTTGATAATAACAGCTGCATGGGTTGTCATAATGGAACGGCCTTCGGCAACATTGGTGGTGGATTAAATTTAGAAACGGGTAATGTGGGGCAACGATTATTAGACTTACCCACAGAATATGGCAGCTGTGAAAGCGAGTTACTGATTAATGCGCTAGAGCCAGAAAATTCGTTATTACTTAAATTGATTAATCAAGAAAAGTTGGCTGAATTAAATGCTAGCGCTTGTAAACGTGGCCCGATGCCCCTTAATGCCGATAAAAATAATCGCTTTATGAGCGCGCAAGATTTTGCATGCATCAAAAGCTGGGTAGAGGACGTGGCTGAAAACGAAATACCGTTGCCGCCAGAACAAGTTCCAAACACCGCTTTTAAAGCGGCTAATGCGGGTACGGCTTTAGCTAAGGCAAAATATATACTGCACGGCGGAGCCCCAACAGCTGAAGAGCTAAGCTCCATGGGGGCGTCTGATGGCGGTATTGATCCTGCTGCTTTACGCACACTTATTCGCACCTGGGAACAAACGCCTGAATACGAAACTAAGATTAAAGACTTTTTAACGGTAAATTTGCAACAGCGCCCGTTAGGTAATGTACGTTACAACGAACAGCTTAATAACATTATGCGTGATGTGAGTAATATTGATTATCAGGCTTTACGCGAAAACTTTAACGACATGTTCGTACGCACGGCGTGGAATGTTGTGAGTGAGAATAAAGATTTTAGAAATGTGATAACAACGCGTGAATGGCAGGTAACTACGGCAGTGTTGGCGGCGCTAGTGTACTTGGATAAGGCCAATCAAACGCCCAATAGAAGTTATTTACAAAACCCTGCGGAAAAAGATTTATTTAGAACGCTAGAATTTTTACGCGCCGAAGATTATAACGATTGGCGTACGATAAAGCTTACACAGGCGAATACGCCGGCGGTATGGTCTAACAGTGGGGGTTTTACACAAACGTTACGGGATATTCCTGAAGGTGGGCAGCTTGCTTTACGCTACCCACGGGTCGGTTTTTTTAGCACGCCCGTATTTTTGAATTACTGGGTGACCAATGATGATAATCAGTTTCGGTTAACACTGAATCAAACGTTAATTATTGCGTTGGGTAAAACTTTTTCCCCTTCAGATGCTACACCTCATATTTCGGAGGCGGGTATTCCCCTTACCCATGCCGACCCAGATACGGTGTGTTATCAGTGCCACCGTCATATGGACCCAATGCGTTTAGTGTTCGATAACGTCTTGGTATCACGCTATCGCGCAAAAGACCCCGACAACACGTTACAGCCCAGTTTTTCATTTTACGGCGTAACCGAGAATTTCAATAATACGGATGATTTTGTTCGCATTTTAAAAAATCATCCCGATTTACCCAGCGGTTGGGTGCAGAAGTTGTGTGTTTGGGGTAACTCGATGCGGTGTGACGAGAATGACCCAGAGTTTATTCGTTTGGTTAATTTCTTCAAAAACAATAACTACAGTATGCGCAACCTAATGCGGCAGTTTTTTAGTTCACCTATTTTTACTGCCAATCGAAAAGTGGAAACACACGATAACGTAGGCTTTATTGTGAGTATGAGCCGGGGTAATCATTTTTGTCATTCGGTGAATACACGCATCGCGCAAATAAATACGGCTGCAGGTACAGCGGGGGAGACTAATTTATGTAACGGTGGTTCACTCGGTGTAGTGCCTATAGACGAGTACAGCCGCGGTACGGTTGATCTGGTTCAGGCATCGCAAGTTAGTTTGTTTGATGCGAAATCCATAGACCGTGAATGTTCCCGCGTAGCCTTTGGTGTATTCGCAGCGGACAACAATAAGATTTTCAATTTAAATTCTCCTATCAACGATAACCTGGGTTTGATGGTGGAGTACTTAATGGGTATCCCGCAAAACCATCACCGTTATGGCGAATTGTTTGACGGGTTGCGTGATGTTTATGATATTGCGAATAAGCCCAATAATTGTACCGACCCGCTCGCCCAAACTGGCGATATTACCTGTGGTTTTGGTTTAAATAAACGTGATGGTTTACGTGCAGCTTGGTTTTCGGCTTGTACTTCCCCAGAACTTATCAGCATTGGGATGTAAGGGGTTTATTATGAAAACATTAAAACAGCTGACTCGTCGCAATGCCTTGGTTGCTGGTGCTTTAAGTTATGGTTCGTTATCCATGCGTGCATTACTTACGGGTTTGCCTACCGCATTTTTATTGGGTAAAAGTGAAGCGGCTTGGTCTGCTGCGCTAGACTCCAAATTCTTAATCTTGTCCCACATGAGCAACGGTGACCCTTTAAATGTTAATGCTCCGGGTGCTTACGCCGATCCTAATAACCAGAATGATCCGCGTCATCAAATAGAGCATCCCACAGTCGCCGAGCTGGGCAATAAGGCGCAGGGGTTTGAAAACCCTGTTAATTTTAATTTGGGTAGTCAGTCGGTACGCGCAGGAGAGTGTTGGTCGTCGTTACCGCAGGGTTTATTGGATCGTAGTGGTTTTTGGCACCACGGTACTTTTACTAATGCGCATCCCGATTTTAGTGTAGTGGTCGGGTTAAACGGCGCTTTAAAAGGGCCTGATGGGAGTGGTGGTGATCATTTTGCCTCTTTTGTCGCTCACGAGAATGCGGGTAATTTAGGAACGCTGTCCAAAGAATTAATTCGTGTTGGGGGTTCGACGATTAATTCCAACGGTGTGCCCGCACCGCAATTATCACCCGCCAGCTTAAAAACTATTTTTTCGGCTAAGGTTGGGCAGTTCGATCGAATGGTGGCCATGCGCGACCGCTTCCTAGATGAAACTTATGCCGAGGTGAAAAGCAACGGAACGCCAGCGCAGAAAAAGTTTTTAGACCGTTATGCTTCTAGCCGCCAAGAGGCGCAAAAGCTAGGTGATAGCTTGGCGGACTTAATCACTGACATTAATGGTAATACACCAGCGGACCAAGCCAAAATGGCGGCGGCTTTAATTCAACTAAAAGTTTCACCGGTGATTACACTCGGCATGCCTTTTGGTGGCGATAATCACCAAGATACAAATCTGGCCAATGAAGTAGACGATACCTTAGCGACCATGGACGCCTTAAAAACGTTATGGGAAAAGTTGAACTTTGCCGGTATTGCAAGCGATGTGGTTTTTGCCAGTATGAATGTTTTTGGCCGAACATTATTGCGCGCCCCGAACGGCGGCCGCGATCATAATGGAAGCCACCATTGCATGTATGTGTTTGGCCCTACGATTAATGCCGGTGTTATTGGCGGCATAGAAACCTATCAGCGGCGTAAAGATAAAATCGACTTTAAAGCCAAGCGAATCAATTCGGCGAATGGTGGCACCGGTAATGCAGCGGATATCCCTTACGAAGAAACTTTATCGGCCGTGGGTAAAACATTGGCAGCCTCTGTGGGCGTGACTGATGAGCGTATTAATAAGCGTATTGATGGCGGTAAAGTAATTACAGCCGCGTTAGTATAATAACTAATGGCACCGTATATTTTTGGAGGTATTACAGCATATTCTCATGGGCACCATTCACGCGGTATCGAGTAAACCGTTGTGAATGGTGGCCTTTAAGTCGTGGTTTAATTAGAACTGGGTTAGGTTAGTATTTATTCAATAAGTTCTTTCCATCTTGCTTAAGCTCTTCGGCTTTATCCTTGGTGTTTTCATAACCGTCTTTAGTCGCATCAGCTGCATTACTTGCTTCTTCTTTTGCTTTATCCATTCCGGATTCAGCTTTATCTTTAAGGTCACTCGCTAATTCTTTAGTGCCCGCAATACCTTTTTCAATATTGTCTTTGGCTGCATCGGCCAGATCGTGTGATGCTTCTTTCACACTGTCTAATGTTTGGCTTGTGGTTTTGCTCACGTTCTCTAATTGGCTAGTGTCCGAAGGCGACTCTTGTTTAGTGCATGCTGTACAGAGTGCGAGCGCTGAAATGGCGGTAATTGACAGAAGAACTTTTTTAGTCGTAATTTTCATCGTAGAGATACCTTTATTGAATGTATTGTTCGTTTTCGGACCGAATAATTATGTCGTCACCGTTCTGTGTGCATGTTGCATGGGATCGTAGTCAATCTCAAATTTTAGAGTGAAGATTTAACGTAGTTTTACATTCTTAATTCAGAATGGTGCGGTTGTATGCCCATGAATAAGGGGGCACGTGATTCACAGCCTACGCTTGCTTGAGAGTGTCAGCCGTAAGCAAGGGGCAGGCCACACTATGATCATTGCTGTGGTTGATCAAATCACTGGTTTACGGGAATTTACGAATACCGATCATTTATGGTCCGCGCCCCGGCCTAGGGCACTATGGATAGTTTTTCTAGTTATATACGGCGGTTGCGTATAGATCGATGGTGCTTTAGGTGGAGTGCAGCACGTTATCCACAATCAACCTATGTTATGTTTTGTGCTGTTTTTTTGCCCCAAGGGGCTTTGTCGATGGTTAAGGGACGAGGAAACAATATTTCATCCACTAATACTTGATCTCGACCTCCTTATCTTCGTTGCTCAAAGCGTTACATGCCCCGGCATGCGCCCCTTTAAGCGCCTCGATAAGAAAGTCGACCTCTTCGTCTAATTGGATAAACTATTATTGCCTCGCCCCTAAGTTGATTTTTAGTGGCGTTGATATGCTTATTACAGTAACTATTCAATATTTCCCCCATGTTTAGCGGCTATCGTATTTATCTGTGCCCTATATGGCTTGTTTGCGCATTGCTACTATCTTCGTGTGTTGGCGAGGCCCCTGACGATTCCCCTCACAGTGACATTTTCTTTGTCAATAACACGCATCAACCCTTAAGTATTCAGGTGCAGCAAACGGGTGATGTGGCCTTGCTCGCCGGTGAGCACTATTTCGTTTATGAAGATAGTGTTCCAGCTTTTACAACACAGCGCATTTTACGTATTAATCGCCAGTTACCGATTGCCCCGAATCAAGAGGTTCTATTCTCCACGCGCGTTGAAAATGACAATGTTAGCCTTGAGCTTCATCAAACGGTGTTATCACTCACTTCAGATTCAACATTAAGTTTTGGCGGCAAGGTGGATGATGCCGCGTTGCCGTTTCAGTCGGATACTCAAATTCATCGCACTACGTTCTTACAGGCAGACGGGCTAACGGCAGAATTGGCATTCCGCGGAAAAAAGAAAGGCCTTTATTCTGATGTCGATTACGTTTTAACTCAACGCTATCAGCCAGCAGTGCTCAACCCGTCGCCCGATAAGCTGTCGGTACTAACCTATAATGTATGGGCGCTTCCGTTTGTGTCTAATCAAATTGTAGAGCGTTTGAGTGTTATGCCCGAGTATTTGGCGCAATACGATGTGTTACTTTTACAAGAAGCATTTTCAAGCAGTCGTGAAAACCTTATTCGCACCTTAGAAGAAGATTACGGTTACAGTTACGTCACAAAAATGCTCAATAATCCCGAGCCCAATATTTTCAATGGCGGAGTAATAATGTTAAGTCGCTACCCCATTGTGAATCAAGCGCAGGCTTATTTTCCCGATTGTACGGGTGCCGACTGCTTAGCCGATAAGGGCATTAATTATATGGAGATTATAAAGCAGGGCCGCTCCTATCACATATTCTCTTCACACACGGCTTCCTTTGATAGTGATATCGCCCGTTTGTATCGGCAGAATCAGTTCGAGCAAATGCGCGAATTTACAGCATCCCTTGAAATTCCTAAAAATGAAACGGTTATCTACGGTGGCGACTTCAATGTGAATAAGTTGCTTTTCCCTGAGGATTATCAACAAATGCTGACAACATTAGACGCATCGGAACCGACCTATACGGGCCACACGGAATCGACCTTCGATCCCTTTATTAATGTGCATGGCACCGCGGTGGGGTCCGGTGGCGATCATATTGAATACCTTGATTACGTGCTGGTAAGTAATCAATATGCTGTACCCAATAGTAATGTGAATAACGTACGCATCCCTAGAAGCACCACCCAATCGTTGTGGGGGCTGTGGGATCTATCGGACCACTTTCCTGTTGAAGCCTTTATTGAATGACCTTAAAAATATTAACTGGCTTTAGTTTATGCATTGTTATTTTTTTCTGTGCTGCTATCTACTTACTGCGCGAAAAAGATACTGAGCATCCGTCTTTGCGGCCGCTTTCTGAAGTTAAGCCATCCAGCGTCGTGCATCGCAATATTCCCAATCCTTTTACATCAGCTTCTGCGCCAGCTCCTACGAGCGAGGTGCAGGAAGCTGATGTCCACTTCGGCGAATTACAATCGCTGCCTAACAATAAACTAATATCTGCAGTAAAAGCGTTTTGGCGTACCTGCCGAGCGGTGAATAACTGTGAGCGTCAGTTACAGTTGTTAGGGCGAGCAGTGGATATGAATAGATACAGCATTATTAGCGAATACCCTGAAAAACTTGTTATGTTTAATGAGACGATTAATTACGAATTAACTTCTCAGGACTTGACGCTAGAACATAAGGTGGATCAGGTTAAATCCGCTTACGCGAGTGTTTGGGGCGCGCTATCCGAAGAACTTTTTTTTGATGAACTCGCCTTCTACGATCAGCGCTTAGCACTTAACTCTTTACAAATTAATAGCCAAGACTTGACGTTAGAGGGAAAGCTGGACGTGTTTGATCGTTGGCTTCAAGGGCAATCAAATGATGACAGCAAGTTAAACGCCTACAACGCGGCTAAGTTATTCTTCGGTGAAGCGCTAGAGTCTGATCAGGATAAAACACTGGCGCCAAAGCTAGCCGAGAAATACCTGCCTGCCGAGCAGGCCGCAAAAGAAAAACAGCGCTTAGATCGCCATCAGTTTCAGGTGGGGCAAGCTCAGAATTATCAAACAGCTTTATTGGAACTACGGCAAACACTGATGGCCGAGCGCAATGGCATTTTTCACGATCTTAGTGAGGCCGATTGGCTTGAGTATAGCGAGGCTAAACTGCGAGAATTTAAGGTTCGGTTTTTTGAGTAGGTCGCTCGCGCTCGGTTTACTAATGTGAAGGGTGGGAGCTTAATTAACCTGCTGGCCAGCACCGAGTATCCTTAAGTGAGGCTAACGTCGAGTGACGTAACCACCCGAAAGCCCGCCAATGGCAAGTCTTTTGTGGGGTGATGAATTGTGTGCCACCTTTAAGCATCTGGCGACGGTTTTTTTAAGCTCAGTACGCTAACGGCGTGAGCTACAAGCAACCAACTATAGGTGTGCTCAAGGTCTACGTTTAGGGCTAGTAAGCCTAGCGTGTTAGTGAGATAAATCGACGCATTGTTTATAAAGTGGCCTATTATTGTTCCTGGAGGGTCAGATCCATCTGTATTTTTATTGGCTTGATCCTCATTCGCCCATATATAATATGAGGCTAACTTGATACTCTGCGTTCCTCTTCTTTAAATTGATGCTCATTTTTTGGTACGGATTAAATAATTAGGGTAAATACTATGCCAGTACAACATGAAACAATAATAAAAAAGGTCGTTTTAGGTGTTGCCATTTCTTCACTTCTGGCAGGTTGCGGAAGTAGCGGCAATGACAATAGTGGCGGGATCATTACTACTCCCACTATCTCGACTTTAACCAGCAGTTCTGTGGATGCATCGTCTTCACTCGCGAGTAACAGTAGCGAAGCAGCAAGCAGCGATGCGGCAAGTAGTAGTGAGCCCGCTATCGTTTACGATTTTATTGAGCCAACTACCCAGCAAAAGGTTAAAGTTGTTTTTAGTGCGGAATCTTCAGACCTTTCTGCGACAGAAGAGACCACTTTAAGCATCAGCTTTCAAGATGCAGAGACAGAAGAGGCCATTGATCTGCAGGGTACTCTTAGCATTACTTCAACGTGTGGTGATAACGGCCAAGCTCTAATTAGCTCGGTTACAGATACTAATACGTTCACCTACTTGCCAGCAGGTTGCTCGGGTAATGATAATGTTGTGCTGAGTGGTGAGTGGGCGGATGGTGTTACTTATACTCAAACGGTTAAGCTTGATATTGACGAGGCTGCGGGTAGTGTGTCTGCTGTATCGCTGTCAGAAACAAAGTTGGATATTGATGGCTCTGGCGGTATAAAAACCACCGATGTTACCTTCAGCGTTAAGTATCGGTCGGGTAATCCTATTGCCAACGAGCAAGTTAACTTTGCACTCACCGAGCCTGGTACGGGAGCTTCTCTTAGCGCCGCTTTTGCGAACACTGACGAGAATGGCCTTGCTACAGTCACGGTTTCTTCAGGTAGTAAACCTGGCCCAATTCGGATTAAAGCCATTCATGTTAGCTCAGGCCTAACGGGTGTTTCCGATACTATATCCATTGGTACTGGCTTACCGTCTCCACGGCGCTTTGCCTTGAGTGCGGATATCTACAACCCGAATGCTTATAAATATGCGGGCGGGCAAAAGGTTAACCTGACTGCTCGGGCAGCTGACTCTACCGGTAACCCCGTAAGTGATGGCACCATCATCTCTTTTTGGAACCTTGAGACCGGCTCAATGCCCACCTCCTGCCAATCTTTAGATGGTGGATGTTCTGTAGAGTGGACACCGGCTGGTGGCGCTGGTCGCCCTGATAATGGCCGTATACAAGTTGCAGCCTTGATTAACGTCGCTGAAGAATTCAACGACAATAACGCTAACTTTATTTTTGATGATGGCGATACGATTAACTGTCGCCCCCTTACAGGGGCAGTGGGCGAGCCTGCTGCTTGGGGAGCTGGATGTGTCGAGCCGATAGCTGGGCGAGAGTATACCGACCTTGTGGGCTCCTATATTGATATTAATGAATCTGGGGAGTTTGAAGTAGAAATTGATCGCCCGGTTGACTCTAATGGCAATAAGATGCGTGATCTGGGGGATGGGAAGTGGACTGGTCCAAACTGCCAGCACAGTAATCCTGCGGATTATTGCAGCGATAAGTCGATGCAATCAATGCTTTTTGCGAAGTCTATTACTTTAACTTTATCGAGAGATGACTCGCCTTCATACTGTGGTGGAACAGGTGTAGGTCAAGGTTTTGAGTTTGTAGGTCGAGCCGTTCCAAGCGAGGGGCTTCTTCGCTTTGATGGATTGTCGATTTCAGACGGCAATATATATGCGCTTAATCCAGGCAATAGCCAAGATGATTGCCCTACCGGTAATGCATTGCCCGCAGGTACGAAAGTGGAGTTCTCAGCTGAATTTGGGACAATCAAAAATCTAACAGGTCTCTATCCTGTTTCCAATACTTCAGGTAACCCTGCAGATATGGATTACGGTTTTACTTATGCTGCCCCTAAGCTTAGCGAGGATGATGATGGTGCCAATATCCCGAAATACGACAGCATTACATTAACACTTACCATGCCCGCGCCCTTTGGTGGTGCACAAGGCTTGAAGCATTCGGCTTTCTGGCAGGTTACCGTCTTTTAATATCATCCATCGTTAAATAATATAAAAAAAGCCCGACATCGGGCTTTTTTTATATTTGACTGCCGCTGTGATAAATGTGCCAAAGCCCAGCATTGCTTTTTGAGTGACTATCTTATTTCCTAAACTTCCCCTTCAAAGCCTTCTCAACATTCGGCACCACAAACTTATGTACATCCCCGCCTAATGAGGCAATTTCTTTAACCAACGACGACGAGATAAACGATAAGTGCTCGGCAGGGGTTAGGAATAGGCTTTCCATTTCGGGCTCTAAAGCACGGTTCATATTCGCCAGCTGGAATTCGTATTCGAAGTCCGATACGGCGCGAATGCCGCGTACTACACCGCAGGCGCCGTGCTCTTTAACCACTTGCGTTAACAGGCAATCAAAGCCGCACACTTCGATATTGTCGTACTTGGTGAGTACTTGGCGACACAGGTCTACGCGCTCTTCTAGGGTGAATAGCGGTTTTTTGCGGGGGCTGGCGGCGACGGCGATAACGACTTTATCGAACAATTTACTGGCGCGGCCAACAAGGTCGATATGACCGTTGGTGATGGGGTCAAAAGTGCCGGGGTAAACAACGACGGAAGGGCGGCCTTGTGCCATGGGGTGCTCCATTATTGATGAGTGGCGCGAAGGGCTCGGCCGAAAAAGTGGATTGTAACGGTTGTAAGCAAGGGCGTCAGGTGTTGTTAGCTATCGGGCATTTTGTTGCCGCGGTTATACAGCGAAAATGTGACCTGCCCTGCTTGTTTGCTGCGGTGCTGCTGCCAATGAGGTGGCGGGTTGAGGGTGTAGCCCTTGGGGGTTTCGATATAAATCCAAGCATTAGGACTAAGCCAACCATTGTTTTCGAGTTTTTCGAGCACATCGGGCCATAAATCCAGCGTAAACGGCGGGTCGATAAATACTATGTCGAACTGTTGAGTGGCGGGTATCGCCAGCCATTGTTCAGCCTTTGTGCCAAAAATTTTGCTGGAATTCGAGCCAAGTAAAGCGGCATTATCGTGCAGGTGTTGGTTGGCGGTGCGGTCGGGCTCGAGCATTACAGCGCTAGCAGCTCCGCGCGATAGCGCTTCAAAGCCCAGGGCGCCACTGCCACTAAAGGCATCCAAGCATCGACTACCGTGCAATACCGGCATTAACCAGTTAAACACGGTTTCGCGAATACGGTTGCCGGTGGGCCTAAGGCCGTCCACCTCTGGGAAGCGCAAAATACGCCCGCGCCATTGGCCTGCAATAATTTTAACCTGGGTAGCGCCGGCATTGCCGGTAGTTGCTGGTTTTCTGGCTTTGGTGGGGTGGCGCGGGCTCACGGAATACTCTTTTGTTGGTTGTAGGGTAAAAGACGGCGCAGTATATAAGGGCCGAGGAAAAAATACTTTATCCAATAACACTTGCCTCCTGCTTCCTCAACAGCGTTGCCCAAAGCGTTACATGCCCCAACATGCGCCCCTTCGAGCGCCTTGTTGAGAAAACAGGCGCCCTCGTCTAATTGGACAAACTATTATTACCTCGCCCCTAAGTATCCGTAAGCGTTAGGGGCGAGGCAATAATAGTTTGTCGATTTAGTCGCTTGGCGGCGAATGAGCATAGGAAAGCGGGGCGGATTGAACGAGCAGCCGTTTTTTTCATCAGGAATGGCTTTTTTTAGCCAACGCGGGCGCGGGAGCCTCTTAATTCTGGGGTGGAGGTGGTACGATTACGCCCCTATTTTACGTGTTAGCACGGTGTGGTTCGGTGTGGTGGCTTTTGCTTATTCTGCCCCACAGCACGCATGTGCCCTTCCTTTTTGAATGAAGTTTTTGAAGTTAATAGCCCATGTTCTTTAATCGCAATAAAAACCAAGATAAACCCGAAGCCGCAAAAACGGGCGAAAGTGCTGAGAAAAAAGGCTTTTTTAGCTTTCTTAATCGCACAAACTCGGACGACGCTACGCCGGATGAGCAGGCCCTAGCCCCCGCTGATGCTACCGACTCGCCGTTACAGGCCGAGCCCGAAAAGGCGGCCAGTGTTGTTCCTGTCGTCGAAAAGCCCAAAGCTAAAGGTTGGTTTGCTCGTTTCAAAAGTGGTTTATCACGCACCAGCAGCCAGTTTGCCGAAGGCCTGGGCAATTTACTGCTGGGTAAAAAGGCCATTGATGAGGAGCTTCTGGAAGAGTTAGAAACTCAGCTACTGGTCGCCGATGTGGGCGTGGATGCCACCACCGAAATTATTGATCACCTCACCGAAAGCGTAGAGCGCAAGCAATTGGCCGATTCAGAGGCCCTGTACGAAGCCTTGCAAACCAAGTTGCTCGATATTGTTACCCCCGTCGAACAGCCCTTAGTGATTGATACCACTAAAAAGCCTTACGTAATTTTAGTGGTGGGTGTAAACGGTGTAGGCAAAACCACCACCATCGGCAAGCTGGCTTATCAGCTTCGCCAAGAAGGTAAAAGCGTGATGCTAGCGGCCGGCGATACCTTCCGCGCGGCGGCTGTCGAGCAGTTGCAGGTATGGGGTGAGCGCAACGATATTCATGTAGTTGCGCAACATACTGGCGCCGATAGCGCGAGTGTTATCTTCGATGCGGTGGCATCGGCAACGGCCAAAAAACTGGATGTTGTCATTTGCGATACCGCAGGACGCCTGCATAACAAAGGCCACTTGATGGACGAACTCGCCAAGGTGAAGCGCGTAATTGGTAAAAACGATAGTACCGCGCCGCACGAAGTACTGCTTGTGCTAGATGCCGGCACAGGGCAAAACGCCGTTAGCCAAACCGAGCATTTTCAAAAGGTAGCGGGTGTTACCGGTTTAGCATTAACTAAATTAGATGGCACAGCCAAAGGCGGTATTATTTTCGCTTTGAGTAAAAAGTTTGGCTTGCCTGTGCGTTTTATTGGCGTTGGCGAGGCGATCGAAGATTTACAGCCTTTCAGAGCAAAAGCTTTCGTGGATGCTTTATTTAATCGCGAGGCTTAATTTTTAAGTCGTACGCTTAGTGCTGCCTGCCAAGTAAGCTAAACACCGTAAGGAACACTGCTCGCCATGATCGAATTTCATGATGTTTGTAAGCGCTATGCCACCGGGCAAGAGGCGCTGAATAAAGTCAGCTTTACGGTAGAGGAACAAGAGATTGTCTTTTTAACAGGGCACTCGGGCGCCGGTAAAAGTACGCTGATGAAGCTGATCATGCTGATGGAAAAGCCCACCAGCGGGCAGGTAATGATCGGCGGGCGCAACTTGGGGCGCCTGGGTAAAAGCCATATCCCTTTTCATCGCCGCCAAGTGGGTGTCGTATTTCAAAACCACCAATTATTATTTGACCGCACAGTATTCGATAACGTGGCTCTACCGTTGCAAATTTGCGGCATTCATCATCGCGAGGTTGCCCGCCGCGTGCGCGCCTCATTAGATAAAGTGGGCTTGCTCAATAAAGAAACAGCCTATCCAGTATCGCTTTCGGGCGGCGAGCAACAGCGGGTCGGCATTGCCCGCGCCGTGGTTAACAAACCGCCGTTGTTATTGGCGGATGAGCCAACGGGTAATTTAGATCCCGAGCTCAGCGCCGAAATCATGGAGTTATTTCGTCAGTTCAGCGAGGTTGGCGTAACCGTAATGATCGCAAGCCACGATGTGGAATTGATTAAAAGTATGCACCGCCGCGTGCTTACGCTGGAAGGCGGACAATTAATTCATGATGGAGTGGTGTGGTGAGTCGAAAAACAAAGCCCAGTGCAACCAAAAACACCAATCATAAACCTGTCACGCCAAAACCCGAGGCGGCCCCTTCGCGTGGCGCCGTACAAAGCCAAAATTCTGCAGGGCAAAAATTTAAAGCGTGGCGGCAGCACCATGTGGTTTCGGCCAAAACCAGTCTAATACGTTTATTAGGCATGCCGCTGCAAACCATAATGACGTCGCTCGTGGTCGCCATTGCGTTAGCCTTACCAACCACATTGTTTATTGCCATTAATAATGTACAAACCTTAGGCGATAGCTGGGATGCTAATCCTAAAATTTCAGTGTACTTGCATTTGCGCGCCCGCGAAGCCGCCATTAAAGGTTTTGAAAAAGAACTGACTCAGCGTGCCGATATTAAAAGTGTTGAATACATATCGCCAGCGCAAGCATTGGCAGGTTTTCAAGATATGGCTGGCTTTGGTAATGCACTAAACATGCTAGAGCAAAATCCATTGCCACCGACCTTGGTCATTACGCCCACCACGCAAGCCAGCTCGCCAGCACGGCTCGCCGCGTTAGGTGAAACCATCCAAAAAAATACCCTGGTCGAATCTGTGGACATGGATATGGATTGGGTCCGCCGCTTACGCGAAATAATGGTGCTGGGTAAAAAAATCGTTACCATTCTAGCGAGCTTGCTAGGTTTGGGTGTTTTGTTGGCCCTTGGCAATAGTATTCGCCTAGCCATCGAAAGCCGCCGCGACGAAATTATTATTGTGAAATTAGTGGGTGGCACCAATGGTTTTGTACGCAGGCCCTTTTTATACACTGGGGCATGGTACGGCTTTTTTGGCGGTACCTTAGCCGTGCTACTTGTCACCCTTGGCCATCAATCTTTAGCTGGCTCTGTTTCCAGTTTAGCGGCCGCTTACCAGAGTGGGTTTGTTTTAAGAGGCCTAACGTTTGTGGATAATTTCTCATTGTTGGCGGCGAGTACTTTTTTGGGATTATTTTCCGCCTGGTTGGCCGTGGGTAAGCATTTGAGTGAGATAGAGCCGCGGTAAAGGGAATAGCCAACACGTAACTCACTTAAAGTATCACAAGCAAGGCCTGACGCTTGAATACCCAGAAAATAATCAATTCTCCTTTTTGGTGAGTATTATTCGACCCCGCCTGAATAGTTATATAGATTATTGTTTGGAGTGTCCCCGATTGTGGATATTCACAGGCTATAGCGAAGGTATGGTCAGTACTCGGTAAGCTCAACGAGCTGAAACAAGCTCTAATCTCAAATATTCCGATATTTAGCGGTCTAAATGATTTGCTAGAACTTGTTTTTATATCTAATAGCGGCACCAGTGTTTCAGGCTAAACATCTAATGCCGGCCCACGCTTTAAACGCTACTCAACCAGTGGTGCTAAGTGTACGGTGCGTTGTCCGCTTCCACCTTGTAGTGCTTTAAGCGTATTCATAATGTTGGCTAAAGGTTCGCCTACATCGGCATTGGCGCGAAAAAGGCGGGGGGCGGGGATTTTGTTGGCCCAGTATTCTAAGTTTTGGTAGAGCGTGCCGTCCAAGCCGTGGCTAGGTTGCAGCACAATATAGCTATCCAGCAGGTCGCCGGGCATTACGTTGGGTAGTGTTAAGCCCGGAAGAACGCCAACGCCAGTATCCCATTCCATTAAATTTAAAACGTAGCTTCCTTCTTGTTCGCAGGTATTGTTTTGGTGATAACAAGGTGGTGCTTTGCCATAAACAAGGCCTACGGCTGCGTTGTTGTTGGGGTTTGCGGCGCTAAATGAAACGGCATAGCCGGGTGTGCCGGCGACATCGATAAAGGGGTATGAGGGTAAATTGTTACCGGCTTGGTACCACTCGCTGGCACTGCCATTTTCGGTTAAAGAAAAGGCAACAGCATCCATTTTTGCTCGCGAAAAGGGTGTCCAGGCTTCTACGTATTCGTTTGCAAGAGGGGACGGTTGACCGGCAAAGGTCGATTGCCCAACAAGTAGCGTGCGGCGGATAATAATGGCGCCGTCTTTGGCTATTTGGTAGCGTGTGCGCGCTGTAAAGCCGCCAGCCATAATTGTTGATTGCTCAGATTTCCATTGATCTTGTGGCTCGGAATACACATCTATTTGGCAGCCGGGGCTGTTCATTTCTACTTTAAAAGTAGGGGCGATGACCGATTCAAAGGTTCCTGCTTGGGTCACGTTAAAGCGCCATTCGTAATCGGGTAGTGTCGGGTTCATATTAACAAGGCTGTTGCTCCACCACGTCCACTGCACGACGCGATCTGTGGGCTCGCCTTTATAGGAGGGGGAAAGCAATGCAGCGTAGCTATCTTGAGTGTCGCGCAGTTCTGCAATGACTCCTCCGGGGCCGATGCGAAAATCAAATTTCTCGCCACCTTGATAAAAAGTCCGTACCCATATATCAGTTTCGTAAATAAAACTTGTGCATGTCCAGTCTTGTGAAAGGGGAATATTTTCAAGTGGCGAGTGGTCATAAAAACTGACGTTTTGCTCTTCGTCTACATCTATAGGCATTTGAGCCGCGCCACCACAGCCGGTAACTATTCCGGCGCTTAAAAGAAGCGTTAAGGCTTTCGCTAAATAAAGTGTTGGTATATCGGTTTTTTTTATTTTTAGGGGCACTGTTTGGT
This sequence comes from Marinagarivorans sp., assembly GCF_982758155.1. Classification (NCBI taxonomy): domain Bacteria; kingdom Pseudomonadati; phylum Pseudomonadota; class Gammaproteobacteria; order Cellvibrionales; family Cellvibrionaceae; genus Marinagarivorans; species Marinagarivorans sp. The sequence continues at coordinate 16,952 of NZ_CEXWTU010000078.1, forward strand.
ATCCATTATTATGGTTGTCGCTACTTAAATTTTTTCGGTGGATGAAATATTGTTTCCTCGTCCCTAAGTACAGAATTCGATTCTCATGCCACGTATTCTTCAGGTGTAAAGATGTCGATATCAAGCATTAGGGTAAACTAAATTATGGTTTCTTATCTTGGTTATTAAGGTATTTAAAGCGTTAAAGTGCTGAGTGCTTTAAATGGCGTGACCGATTGTATTTGAAATATGCAGCGCGCCATGTTGAATACGGCAACACTTTCTAGCCGTTGCAGTGTGTGTGAAGATAACAAAAACCTTACATTTAGCGCTTGCCTGAAAAGGGAGTGACTGTGCTGCTTTGTCGGTGCCGCCTCTTTCGGTATTACATTAACGTTATTTTTAACTGTAATAGAAACGTGAGTGATGAGGGTGGCGGTGGCCCGATGAATGGTAATAAAAGTCGATTGGATAATTGTATTTTTTACGATTTTACCTGTGTTTAGTGCATGACTTAATATTGGCTTAGCGTTTTCGATGCGGAAGGTTCGAGCCTTTCAGATAGCGGCATTCTTTAGCTTTGTATTGCTTTAGGCTTGCCGTATTTATCGCTTTGATTAATACAAAGCTTAATAGCATTAATAAATACCATGATGAAAACTTGGCAAGTGGGACCATTTTCCAGTGTTCGGTTTGATGAGGGTATATCCAAATATTAAGATAAGTGGCTATGTTCTCGGCTAGCCAAATAAATGCGGTAATTAATAGCCAGCCAAAAAGTATAGGCATTTTTCGTGTATTTTTTATTACCGTGAAATGCACTTGGGTTTGCCAAAATAGCACTGTAGTTATGGCAAGGAGTAGCCAGCGTATATCGATAATAAAATGATGGCTGAAAAAGTTAGCGTAAACGCCAGTGACCAAAAGAAGAGTGTATAGCGTTGGCGGGTAGTAGGAATAGCGTAAGTGGAATATTCGGCCTGCACGCGCAAGATAGCTCCCTACGGCGCTGTACATAAAGCCGGTGAATAACGGAACGTTACCAATGCCAAAGATGTATTCCTCTGGGTAGTGCCAGGCGGCGATGGCGTCGGATGTTTTGAACAGTTCCATAAGGGTGGCAATAATATGAAAGGTGAAAATAATCATGGCCTCGCGGCGAGATTCCCACTTAAAAAGTAGCATGAAGGCTTGGAAGGCTAGCGCGGCGATAAATATCGCGTCGTAACGGTGCAGGGTTTCAAGTGGGTACCAATAGTGGGTGATGGCCATTACGCACAGTAGGTAGCCGCCGAATATGGCTGCGTAGGCTTGTTTAATGCCAAAAATAAAAAACTCTTTCACTTTCTGATCTCGTAGGCTCATTCAATTTATGAGCGTACATGCCAAAACGGGCGGTTCGGTGCGCAGGTGCTTATGAATACTATTCAATTATGGCGAATTGTGTAGAGCGTCTCTTGATCTTGTCTTTGCCCCGCAAGCCATCTTCTTCGCACCTTCTTATTGCATTTGATGTTTTATTAAATACCAGTTGGTATTTAATAATGTATTGCATTTTTTGAGTATTAAACCTGATTTTAATCTCATCCAGTGGTCGATGTTTTCAGTATTTAGTATGGGCTGGTGGAGGGGGGGATCCCTATTGAATAAAGCGTCAGCCGGAAAATGGTATGAGGTTATTTGTTGTGGTAAAAATAAGCTTGTGATTTTTTCCGCATTGTTGGTCGAGTGCGCTGTTACCTTTTATTTATTTAGGTGGGAGAAATGTCACCGGTGACATGCGGTTGTTTTATTGGATTCGGCGGTTCCTTTTTGGGAATGTATTTAATTCTGTGATTTTATTTTTTGTCGTTAAAGGAAAATTTCATCGAGGTATTGTGTTTTTAATATTTCTTTGACGCTAATTTATTGTGTGTTTGTTGGCAAAAAAAACGTTGCGAATATGGATTTGTCCTGGATTGTGACGCTGTTGGCGTGGCTTTCATCCTTACTCTTTACAATTGCCCGCAGTAGATATCTTGGTTAATTGGCCTGGCGCTGATGTAACCCGAGTCATTCCCCAATTGAGCAATGCGAGATTGCTTGCATTAGAGGCATCGACCTTATGAAAAAAGCACTGATCCGGAATCGCAGTCGGAACATTACCGAAACTTACCGAGCGAACCCGCTAATGAGAAAAGCCAAATATTTGGGGCTTTCTTCTGTGTTGGCTTTTGCCGTTGCTGGCTGTGGTGGAGCTCCTGATGATGGAATGGGCAGTTCCGCGGATGTGAACTCGAGCACAAATACTGTTGCTAGCTCGAATAGTAGTGCGGCAACGCAAAGCTCAAGCGCAGCGCCTGTAGCGCCGCAGCTACAGTATGCCTTTAACGTGGCGGGTGATCGCTATGTAGGTGCAGATGGCACAGTCTACGCGGCCGAACCGGCCATGTATTTAATAACTGCAGGCCAAACTAACGGTTTAGCCGATGGCTCTAATGCTATTGATGCAACTGAAGACGATCGCCTTTATCAAACGCAGCGTTACGGGATGTTTACCTTCGACCTGCCCGTACCCGCAGGTACATACTCAGTTGTGGCCATGTTTGCTGAGTCTTGGGCTGATGGTCAACAAAATGTGCGCGTTTTAAATATTGATATTGAAAACGCCTCTGTTGCTAGCGGCGTGAATCTTTATGAAGTGGTGGGTCGCGAAAAAGCTTACGACATGACGTTTGATGGCATTGCGGTTAACGATGGCAGCCTTACGATTGAATTCGGTGCCACCACAAACTTTGCGACCTTATCGGGTTTACGAGTGTATAAAACGGCTGGCGGCAATAACCCCGTTTCCAGTTCTTCTGCGGCTCCGGTTAGCAGTAGTTCTGTCGCGGTAAGCTCTAGTTCTAGCCCAGCAGGCCCTACTTTTGGAAGTGTTAGTAATGGTAAGGATTTGTGGGGAGCGAAATGCTTAGGCTGCCATGGCGCTATTGATGAGGCTACAGGTAAGGCGGCCGGTAGCGATTTTGTCCCGTTAATTAT